>NZ_JBPYUI010000002.1:0-166567 GCF_051858335.1 Klebsiella sp. K47 | reverse complement strand
AAGAACGCGGCTTATCGGTCAGTTTCACCTTTTTTATGTCAAAACCCCGCTCCGGCGGGGTTTTTGCTATCTGAACCCGTGACGCGGATGAATGGCTGTCCACGACGCTATACCAAAAGAAGGCGGCTTATCGGTCAGCTACCGTTATTTAACCACCTTAGGATTCTGTAGCGTCGGGATCGTGGAATCTTGCACCTGATGAACCTGGCCGACGATCGTAGCGACGCTGCCGTTGCTTAAAGCCTCTACGTCTGCGCTGTTATGCGAGCCAAAATTAAAGGTAAGACGTTTATCCGTTTTATTCTGTTCATCTCGCATGGTCACGATAAAATAGTAGCTGCCGGCGATACCGCTCTTCCGACGAATGTCGACAATCACCCCGCGTACCTTGACCCATTTACCCAGATAATCGCTGCTGGCCTTCGCCGGGTTGAGAGTAAACGGCTGCAGGAACTGAGCCACTGAATACGTCTGCATCGAAGCGACGGCGTCATCTCCGGGTTGAAATAATTTGTCTCCCGCGGAATAAAAGGCTTTAGAAGCCAGGCCGCAGCCGCTTAACAGCGAGATGACAAAAACCAGCGGTAATACGCGAAAACGTAATAACATCCCAATCTCCTTATCTATTTTTAAATGATATCCTTGATGCGCTGGATAACGTAATATGCGCTAATTAAATTAAAGGAAAAGTCACCACTGTCAAATATTTTGCTTGCTGTTGAAATTAAAATAAAACCTGGTGATGTTAGGGCGTCAACTATATAAGTTAACACGGTATTCATATTTTATATGTTTTAGTGAAGTATATTAGTGCTGTGGATATATATAATGTTTGGCTATCATTTTTTACATTTATTCACTGCGCCCTGTAAAATAATAATCCGCTATTTCTGCCACCTTTACTTCAGGAAAAAAAATGAAATTGATAACCCGTATTGCCTTTGCCACGCTGTTGACCACCGGTTTCTCTATCACGGCTCAGGCCGCAGACGTTAAGGCGGCGCCAGCACCGGCGCAGGATCCTATTGTTCAGCACTTAAAACTTACCAACGATCAGGTCGCGAAAATTAAAAGCCTGCATCAGCAGTTGGAGAGTAATGTCCAGCAGATTTCCCAACAGGAAATTAAAGACGGGGCTCTGATAAACGTAATTGATTCCGGTAAATGGGATGAAAAAGCGGTCAACGATCAGCTGGCGGCCTTCAGCAAGATTGATCAGCAGGTGCGTTATTACCGCGTGAAGTACTATTTTGAGGTGAATAAGGTACTGACGCCGGAGCAGCGCACGCAGGTGAAAAAAGATCTTGCCGACGCGCTGAGTGAATAATGCCATCGGCCCCTCGCGGGGCCGATATCTTCTTCAGGCCATTAATGAAAATCAACCCAGCCATTTTGCCGTTTCAGGCGAGACTTTCTTCATCCCGCAGGCGGATCTCCGCTTCGGCAACAATGGCTTCCAGTTCGCTAAGCATCTCATCATAACCAAAGCTGGCGGCCCCGGCGACTTGCGGTTGCACCGGGGCTAACGGCGTTGGTGACGCCTTTTTTCTGTTTTTCTTCTTACTCACTGACAGACTCCATCACTTCCGTTGTTACACCGGTAAATCTATCAGCAAAGCGCGCAGCGGCGTATCGGCGACGAGGGTAATGTTAGCTTCGTCACGAATAAATGCGCCGTCACCGCAGGTGAGAGCCTGCTTTTGCTGTTCCTGTGCGACGGCATGGACGGAGCCGTGAATCGACTGCAGGTAGGCGCGTGGACCATGTAATTGCACGTTGATCTGCTCACCTTTCTCCAGCGCGATATGGTAGACCCAGGCCTGTTGGCGAAGCTGGAGGCTGTTATCCCCGCCCTCCGGAGAGGCCAGCAGCTGCAGCGTCGCGTCTGCGACATTGATTTTCTGCTGCAGCGGGTTTTCCCGCTGCGGGCAGGCATCAAGCCAAAGTTGCATTCGCGTTAACGACTGCTCTTTACTCAGATTATGCTCGCTATAGCTCACGCCAGGCTGGGTGGCGATCAGCAGCGCTTCACCGGCTTTGGCCTGCACGTGGTTGCCGTCGCTGTCGCGATACTCCGCTTCGCCTTCCAGAATCAGGTTCAGGATATCGACTTTTGGGTACGTTCTGGCCTGGAAGGAAGCGCCGGGCGCCAGCACTTCCTGGTTGAGGACGCGCAAGGATGCGAAGCCCAGTAATTTCGGGTCGAAGTAGTGGCCAAAGGAGAAGGTGTAGCGGGCCTGCAGCCAGCCGAAGTCTGCTTGTCCGCATTGTTTGGCTGTTCGGGTAGTAATCATGTTCTTGACCTCTCTTTACACTAAATCAATGGTAAAGGTATGGACGCTGTATTGTTAGCCAGATATTCTGCCCGGTATGTTCAAATTTCCTGAATGAGAAAGCGATGGCCAAAGAGAGAGCATTAACGCTGGAAGCGTTACGCGTGATGGATGCGATCGACCGGCGCGGAAGCTTCGCTGCCGCAGCTGATGAGCTGGGACGCGTGCCTTCCGCCCTGAGCTACACCATGCAAAAACTGGAGGAGGAACTGGACGTGGTGCTGTTTGACCGCTCAGGTCATCGCACGAAGTTCACTAACGTTGGAAGAATGCTGCTGGAGCGCGGGCGCGTGCTGCTTGAAGCGGCGGATAAACTCACCACCGATGCTGAAGCCCTGTCGCGCGGTTGGGAAACCCACCTGACGATCGTTACCGAAGCGCTGGTGCCCACTCCGGATCTGTTTCCGCTGATTGAGAAACTGGCGACTAAATCAAACACCCAGCTGTCGATTATCACTGAGGTGCTGGCCGGCGCCTGGGAGCGGCTGGAGCAGGGGCGGGCGGATATCGTTGTCGCACCGGATATGCATTTTCGTTCCTCTTCGGAGATTAACTCGCGCAAACTCTATTCGGTGCTCAGTGTGTACGTCGCGGCGCCGGATCACCCGATCCATCAGGAGCCGGAGCCGCTCTCTGAGGTTACCCGCGTGAAATACCGCGGCGTCGCGGTGGCGGATACCGCGCGCGAGCGGCCCGTCCTCACCGTTCAACTGCTGGATAAACAGCCGCGTTTAACGGTGAGTACGATAGAAGATAAACGTCAGGCGCTACTGGCCGGACTGGGCGTGGCGACTATGCCCTATCCGCTGGTGGAGAAGGATATTGCCGAAGGTCGCCTGCGGGTCGTCAGCCCGGAATACACCAATGAAATTGACATTATCATGGCCTGGCGACGGGACAGTATGGGCGAAGCGAAGTCCTGGTGTCTGCGTGAGATCCCCAAGCTGTTTGCCGGCAGATAGTGATGAAGACGCTCCTCCCGCTAGCGGGAGGAGCAGGAAGATTAGTAGGAAAAGGGTTTCGGATCGGGCCCGAAGCGATTATTGCCTTCGGTGCCGCGCTGGCAGTTAAAGATCAGGATCACCAGCCAGCCGATGACCGGGATCAACAGCAGCAATAGCCACCAGGCCGAACGATCGGTGTCATGCAGACGGCGAAATTGCACCGCCCACCACGGTAAAAAGACCAGTACGCCATAGATAGTGGTCAGAATGCCTTCGCCGCCAGCCCGCTGCCAGCCCAGCATTTTATCGATGATGCTCAATACGCCGGTCAGGATGAGGTTGACCAGAATAAACATCCAGTACTCTTTGCGCCGCGCACGGCCGCCAAATCCTATATAGTTTTTTAATACCTTGAGATACCAGTCCATTTCTACGCCTCAATTAACCGTCAATCACTTGTTTTTTAAGCGATCGCAATAAGAATAGACGTGAATGAATGGTGGGTAAATATCTGTTTTCTGAATTATTGGGCGCCATCACTGGCGCCCGACAGATCAACGGAAGCGCTGATCGCGACCGTGCGGTTCGTTGAGATCCTGCTGCGGCCCAATGGAAATAATACCGGTAGGGTTAATGGTTTTATGGCTGCGGTAATAGTGGTGACGGATATGCGGAAAACTTACCGTCTCGGCGATACCCGGCATCTGGTAGATGTCGCGCAGGAAACCGTACAGATTGAGGTAATCACTGATGCGCCGTTTATCGCATTTAAAATGGGTCACATATACCGGGTCGAAGCGTACCAGCGTTGTCCACAGGCGAATGTCGGCTTCCGTTAGCTGATTGCCCGTCAGATAGCGATGCTGGCCGAGGATCTGCTCCAGCCGCTCCAGCGAGGTAAAGACCGCATCCACCGCTTCGTCGTAAGCTTGCTGGCTGGTGGCAAAGCCGGCTTTATACACGCCGTTGTTGACGTTGTCATAGATCCAGCCGTTCAGCTCATCGATTTGTTCCCGCAGCGCTGGCGGGTAGTAATCCCCGGCCCGGGCGCCAAGGCCATCGAAGGCGGTATTGAACATGCGGATGATTTCTGCCGACTCATTGCTGACGATGGTCTGCTGTTTTTTATCCCACAGCACCGGCACGGTCACGCGTCCGGTGTAGTGCGGGTCGGCGTGCAGATACAGCTGATAAAGAAAGTCATGCTGGTAGAGGGTATCGCCGGTGGCTTCCGGGAAGCTATCGTCAAAGGTCCAGCCGTTTTCCAGCATCAGCGGATTGACCACGGATACGGGGAGAAAAGGCTCCAGACCTTTTAATTTACGCATAATTAACGTGCGATGCGCCCACGGGCAGGCGAGAGAAACATACAAATGATAGCGATCCTTTTCCGCTGCAAAACCGCCTTCACCGCTGGGGCCAGCCGCGCCGTCGGCGGTCAGCCAGTTACGGAAGGCGGAAACGGAACGTTTAAAACGCCCACCGGTGGATTTTGTGTCATACCAGGTATCCTGCCAGACGCCGTCGACTAATTGTCCCATCTTTGCTCCTCCTTCAGACTACAGATAGCAAAAGCGAGGAGTGGTCTCCTCGCTTTTTTCATTCATTCAGTATAGTGCGCTTACCATTTCTTATTCAGTACACGGTCAATACTGAAGGCGCCCGGTCCGGTAATGGCCAGCAGCAGGTAACCGCCCGCAATGGTCAGGTTTTTCATGAACATCAGGGAGTTCACGCCTTCCGCAAAGTTGCTATGGAACAGGAACGCGGTCAGCAGCGTAAAGCCCGCAGTGAACAGCGCGGTGGTCCGGGTCAGGAAACCGAACAGAATCGCCAGACCGCCGCCGAACTCAAGGAGGATGGTCAGCGGCAGCAGCGCGCCCGGGACGCCCATGGCTTCCATATACTGCTGGGTTCCCGCATAACCGGTGATTTTGCCCCATCCTGCAGTGATAAACAGAATCGGCATCAGAATACGCGCTACCAATACACCAACATCTTCTAATTTTTTCATTTGTTACTCCAGAAAACCCAAAGGGCGGCGGTTTTGTTTTTTAGTGCAATCCCGCGTAGTTACGCGGTGTTGCTGTCGATGGAGAGGATAGTAGCGAGGCGGAGAGGGAATTGTTAGCAAGGAAAACTGTAGATCTATTTCAAAGTTTCTGAGCAATCAGTACGCGGAGGCGAAAGCGTACCGAACGCGATGGGCCACCACCGGACCTGGTATGGCGTGAGGTAAATGGCGTCGTAGAGAAGGGCGCGCTACGGAAAAGGCGCATGTTGCTGCGAACAGGGTGCGGTAACGGACAGGGAAATGGCAGAGCGTGGGCGCCAGGGAAAGCGCTCACGCTCAGGGCCGCTAGCGAACTGCCGACTGGCGCAGGATCCCGCGCACCAGGCGCCAGGTGCTCCACAGTCCGAGTCCGCGTTTGGTCCAGCGCATTAAAAAATGCGGATGTCGTACGGACCATACGGCCATCAGACCGCTGCCAACCATCAGCCACGAACGTAAACTCAGCAGCGTATGCCAGCCGCGGTCGAGGGGCGCAGTCGCCTCGTGCCAGTGACGGCGGCAGGCGCTGAGCTCCAGCCGTTGCTGCTGGATCTGGCGCAGCAGCTGCGTCTTTTGCCGTTCACGCTCCTGTCGGCCATTCACGATTTATCCTCCTCCAGAAGGGCACGGTCGTTCTCCAGCTCTTTACGCGTTAGACGCAGCAGCGTGGAGCGGCGCGCCTTACGTAGGGTTAGGATACCCACGATCGCGGCGGCAAGGAGCAGCACAACGGTGGTGGCGATCATCACGTGCAGGCGGTACTGAGCGTCAACGGCCCAGATAACCAGCACCAGCAGACTCATGAGGCCAAACGCGGCAAACAGCAGCGTCAGTCCGGTCATGATCAGCAGCTGGAAGAGGTTGGCTTTCTCCTCCTCCAGCTCCACGACGACCAGACGCAGCCGCGTTTCCACCATTTCGACCAGCAGCGTGACGATGCGCTGACCAATGGAGAAAACGCGCTGACCCGGTCCCTGCGTGTGTTGAGTATTCGCCATAATCAGCGACGCGACAGCAGGACGCCCAGCACCAGCCCGACGGCGGCGCCAATTCCTACCCCAGTCCACGGATTTTCGCGAACATAATCATCCGCTCGCGCGGCGGTCTCACGAGTTTGACGAAGAATCGCTTCGCTGGTTTCACCCAAACGAGCGCGGCTCTCTTTCAGCGCGCTCTCGGCTTTACTGCGCAGTTTACCCATCTCTTCTTTCGACTTGTCCGCCGAGGAATTTAGTACTTCCTCCAGGGTATCCGCCAGCGTTTTCAGTTCTGCACGAAGGTCGTCAGTCACATTCTCTTTAGCCATGTCGTTCTCCTGTAGCGTGGTCCGTGTTGCGAAAGTTAATGGTGATTAGTAATCCCGAGACTCCAGCGTTTTTAACTCCTGTTGCGCTTCATTGAGTTTATGCTGGCGTTTGTTAATTTTGTCCGCATCGCCTTTCTTCCGGGCTTCCTGCAGATCGCGCTGACGTTCAGCGATCTCTTCCCGCTGTTTGGCAATTTTTTGCTGATGATCGGCTTTGAGTTTACTGTCGCTACAGTTTTCCCGAACCTGACGTAGCGCGGTATTTAGCCCATCAATGCGACTTTGATTATGATGCTTTTCGGCGTAGCTGATCTCTCGTTGAATATCCTGCTCTTTTTCCTGGCAGGGAGAGGCGGCTAGGGCGCTGGCGCTAAGTGAAGTCAGGACCAGAAGCAGAGCGATGCGGTGTTTCATGGATAGTACCTTCCATTGTCTGAGGGGATACCCGGAGGATATACCCGTTCCCGTTGGTGAACGTGAATGCGTTGATTCCCGCAGGTTTAAGCATAGTAACAAATGCGGGAAACCACCAGACTGGGTTAAAAACGCAGTCTGGCGGCAGCTTACCCGAGGCGATGCGGCGCGTCGCGCAGGCGGGATAGCCAGGCGGTGGGCGAGTTATCGTCCTCCAGAAGGGCAATAATATAACCATGTGGCAGAGCGCGGCCGAGAACTTCTTTCGCCGCCGCGCCCTGGGCGGTGGAATCGAACTTAATCAGCAGACCATCCTTCTGTGGCGTGATGCTTTTAAAGCGGATGCCGTTGGCATCGAGATGATGCCAGACGGAGAAACCGTCCGGCATTCCGATACCCTGGCCAACCGGGCGTATCGCCAGCGTGGCCTCCTGCTGCTGCACCGCCAGCCAAAGCCAGAACAGGGCGCCGAGCAGAAGAGAACCACCCAGCAGCCAGCTGAACTGGCGCAGGGAAGGGCGTTTCATGACCATCATTAGCCCCGGCTTCTGTATTTTTTCTTCCACAGTACCACCAGCGAGCCGATCAGTCCGAAGACCAACAGGGCAACCGGCAGGAGCATCAGGCAGGACATCAGCTGATCTTCATACTTGAGGAATACAGGGGTTTTACCCAGCAGATAGCCAAGCGAGGTCAGGATGAGCACCCACAGCAGGCCGCTCATCCAGTTGAAAAACTGAAAACGGGCGTTATTAAGGCCGGAAAGCCCGGCGATGGTGGGCAGCAGCGTGCGTACGAAGGCGATAAAGCGGCCGATCAGCAGCGCGGAGAGCCCATGCTTATGAAACAAGTGATGCGCACGCTGGTGATAGTGCGAAGGCAGGTGTGACAGCCAGTTTTGCACGATCCGCGTATTACCCAGCCAACGCCCCTGAATATAGCTTAGCCAGCAGCCGAGGCTGGCGGCGGCGGTGAGCAGCAGCAAGGTTTCCGGAAAACCCATCGCCCCTTTGGCGATCAGCACGCCCACGAGCACGAGCAGACTATCCCCCGGTAAAAACGCGGCAGGCAATAACCCGTTCTCAAGGAACAAAATCATAAACAAGACAAAATACAGCATGCCTATCATGGAGGGATTCGCGAGCGTTTCGTAATCCTGAGCCCACAAGGCATTCAATAACTGGGTAAATAGTTCCATTCACGATTCCTGGTACATCGGTTAACGGCACGTCTGAGCGCGCGGCATATAGGGCGACAAGATTTTTATGAGATTATGGTCGCTGCTTAGGCGCTCTGAACGCTTCCCTGTATAAGACTGAAGTAAGTAAATACCTACCCCCAGAACGACAAAATGCATCTAATTGTAACAAATCACCTGACTTTCCGTCAGAGAAATTGCAACGTGTTGCTCGTTGATTTTGCTGATTGCGGAGATGGGAGGCGAGAGGATTTACACAGGCTGACACTATATATGACTTGCTTACTCCAGCCTCACTGTCAGACAGGCGCGCAGGGGGGCGCGCCGGAGGGATAAGGCCTTATTTCGCGCCGTTGACTGCGGTATCGAGATGAACGACTGGGTTTTCGGCAAATAAGTAGCGATCGGCATTAAATTCAAAGTCATCGCTGGTTTCGTTGAACAACATTTGCTTGGTATTTTCCAGATGCTGCCACATCGCCAGCTTGGCGGCGTTGGGATCTTTTCGCAGCAGAGCTTTCAGGATCTGATCGTGGTCGTCGCACCAGTTATCGACCGTACGCAGGTCGATATGCTCATGCAGCTTTTTCCAGTAGGGGTTATGAACGCGCTGGGTCCACATCTTTTCCACGATCGCCGCCAGCGCGCTGTTCTGCGTCGCCAGCGCCACCTGGACGTGAAACTGCAGGTCCCACTCGGAGTCGCGGAAACATTTCTCGTTACGCGCTTTCTCTTGAATCTCCATCAGCTTCATGATGTCCTGTTTGGTCACCTGAGTCGCCGCGAATTCAGCAATATTGCTTTCAATTAGCTGCCGCGCCTGCAGCAGTTCAAAGGGGCCATAGTTGGCGAACTCAAGGCTTTCATCGGCCACCTGCTGGTATTTCGGATGGTTGGAGATGACGTGGATACCCGACCCTTTGCGGACTTCGACATACCCTTCCACTTCCAGCATGATAATGGCTTCACGAACCACGGTGCGGCTGACGTTTTTTTCATCGGCGATGAAGCGCTCGGCGGGCAGCTTATCCCCTACAAGGTAGACACCTTGTTCGATGCGCGTCTTCAGCTCAGCGGCAAGCTGCTGATATAGACGGCGTGGTTCAATGATTTCCATATTCGCTCCCGGAAGATGGCGACAATATTCGATTTGTTATACCACTTTTACGCGCTTTCCACCACTGGCAGGCATGAAAAAGCCGCCTGAGAAGGCGGCTTGATCGGCGATAACCTTGCCATTCGATCTAACTCTGCGTGACCGGTTTGCGGCTGCTAAGCGGCGTCGAGTCATCGTCAGCCGGTTTGTTTTTCAGCACCGTCCAGATAACCAGCGCGCCCAGCAGGTCAAAGACGGCCAGTACCGCAAACAGCGGGCTAAAGCCGATGGTGTCTGCCAGCGCGCCGACAACCAGGGCGAACATGGTGCTCGCCAGCCAGGCGGCCATCCCGGTCAGACCGTTGGCGGTAGCGACTTCGTTACGGCCAAAGACGTCGGAAGAGAGGGTAATCAGCGCCCCGGACAGCGCCTGGTGAGCGAACCCGCCGATGCACAGCAGGGCAATCGCCACGTACGGGCTGGTGAACAGGCCGATCATCCCCGGGCCAATCATCAGCAGGGCGCCCATGGTGACCACCATTTTACGCGACACGATCAGGTTGACGCCAAACCAGCGCTGGAACAGCGGCGGCAGATATCCGCCGACGATGCAGCCGAGGTCGGCGAACAGCATCGGCATCCAGGCGAACATGGCGATCTCTTTCAGGTTAAAACCGTAAACTTTGAACATGAACAGCGGGATCCAGGCGTTAAAGGTCCCCCAGGCCGGCTCGGCGAGGAAGCGCGGCAGGGCGATACCCCAGAACTGACGGTTGCGCAGGATTTGCCACGGCGACATTTTCTTCGCGTTATTGGTCTGATGCTGAGACTCCTGACCGCCAATGATGTAGTCACGTTCTTCGTCAGATAATTTTTTCTGGTCGCGCGGGTGTTTGTAGAAGATAAGCCAGGCGATAGCCCAGGCGAAGCTCAATACCCCGGAGATGATGAACGCCATCTGCCAGCTGTGCATGACAATCGCCCACACCACCAACGGCGGCGCGATCATGGCGCCAATAGAGGAACCCACGTTGAAGTAGCCCACCGCGATAGAGCGCTCTTTTGCCGGGAACCACTCTGAGCTGGCCTTCAGGCCGGCGGGGATCATTGCGGCCTCCGCTGCGCCGACTGCGCCACGGGCCAGCGCCAGTCCACCCCAGCTGCCGGCCAGCGCCGTTGAGCCGCAGAATACCGCCCAGGCGATGGCGAAGAAGGCATAGCCAATTTTGGTCCCCAGAATATCAAGGACATACCCCGCGACGGGCTGCATAACGGTATAGGCAGCGGAATAGGCTGCAATGATATAGGAGTACTGTTGGGTCGAAATGTGTAACTCTTCCATCAGCGTCGGCGCGGCCGCCGCTACGGTGTTACGGGTCAGGTAGCCCAGCACGGTGCCCAGCGTCACCAGCGCGATCATGTACCAACGTAACCCTTTAATTTTACGCATGTAAACCTCATCGTCTGTTATCTTTCCGCATCAGGTGCGGCCTTTACCGAGCGCAATAAGCGGCCGGGAAAGCGAAACGGAGGATTCAGGAGGGTAGTCCCCTCTGGCCTGAACCTTACCATCAGTTGTTATGTTGAAAGTCGGTATCCATTCCGTATAAGCCGATGCCATAAGCACCGGTAATGCATTCCGTCGGTTTATATGTTGCGACGGCAGAAAGATAACTTGTCATACAACTTTAAAAGTTGAGAGCTGTCACAAAAGTGGGAAAGTTAGTGTGGTCTTTATCCCTTGCCTGGAAAGCCAGAGATGGCGCGCTCTGGCGAGGTGTTTTGCTCCAGGGCGGTCATTTTTTTATCGACGTTTATTGATCTAACTCACGAAAAACAGTTCGGTCTGTAGAAATTGGTGTGATAACTTTGTCAGCATTGTAGTCAATCATCTGAAAGGCTCCCGCACTGGAGCGAAGAGGACACGCGAATGACATCGTTTATGACTGAAGATTTTCTACTTGATACCGAGTTTGCCCGCCGTCTGTACCATGATTACGCCAAAGATCAGCCGATTTTCGACTACCACTGCCACCTTCCGCCGCAGCAGGTTGCCGAAAACTATCGCTTTAAAAACCTGTATGACATCTGGCTGAAAGGCGATCACTATAAATGGCGCGCAATGCGCACTAACGGCGTGCCGGAGCGTCTGTGTACCGGTGATGCGTCCGATCGCGAGAAATTTGACGCCTGGGCGGCCACGGTTCCGCACACTATTGGCAACCCGTTATACCACTGGACCCATTTAGAGCTGCGTCGACCTTTTGGTATTACAGGTAAGCTGTTGTCGCCATCCACCGCCGATGAGATCTGGGACCAGTGTAATGATTTGCTGGCTCAGGATGCCTTCTCCGCCCGCGGAATCATGAAGCAGATGAATGTGAAGATGGTCGGTACCACCGACGATCCGATTGATTCTCTTGAGCACCACGCGGCTGTCGCCAAAGACAACTCCTTTGACATCAAAGTGCTGCCGAGCTGGCGCCCGGATAAAGCGTTCAACATCGAGTTGGCGACCTTCAATGATTATATGGCTAAGCTGGGCGAGGTATCCGATACCGATATTCGCCGCTTCGCTGACCTGCAAAGCGCCCTGACCAAACGTCTGGATCATTTTGCCGCACACGGCTGCAAAGTCTCCGATCATGCGCTGGACGTGGTGCTGTTTGCCGAAGCGACCGACGCCGAGCTGGATGACATTCTGGCGCGCCGCCTGGCTGGCGAGACCCTTAGCGAACACGAAGTGGCGCAGTTCAAAACCGCGGTGCTGGTGTTCCTCGGCGCAGAGTATGCCCGTCGCGGCTGGGTCCAGCAGTACCACATTGGCGCGCTGCGTAACAACAACCTCCGTCAGTTCAAACTGTTAGGGCCAGACGTCGGCTTCGACTCGATCAACGATCGTCCGATGGCGGAAGAGCTGTCTAAGCTGCTGAGCAAGCAGAACGAAGAAAACCTGCTGCCGAAAACGATTCTCTACTGCCTGAACCCGCGTGATAACGAAGTGCTGGGCACCATGATCGGTAACTTCCAGGGTGAAGGCATGCCAGGCAAGATGCAGTTCGGCTCCGGCTGGTGGTTCAACGATCAGAAAGACGGTATGGAGCGGCAGATGACCCAGCTGGCGCAGCTCGGGCTGCTGAGCCGCTTCGTCGGGATGTTGACCGACAGTCGCAGCTTCCTCTCCTACACGCGCCACGAATACTTCCGCCGCATTCTGTGCCAGATGATCGGCCGTTGGGTGGCTGCCGGCGAAGCGCCTGCGGATATCGCGCTGCTGGGCGAGATGGTGAAAAACATTTGCTTTAACAATGCGCGTGACTATTTCGCCATTGAACTGAACTAAGGCCAGAGGTCGGTTGATATGCAATACATCAAAATCCATTCGCAGGATAACGTCGCGGTCGCGCTGACGGATATCGCTGCCGGTAGCGTGGTGACGATTGATAATGACTCGGTCACCCTCGGCCAGGATATCGTTCGCGGCCACAAGTTTGCACTGCGCGCTATCGCGAAAGGGGAAAACGTCGTTAAGTACGGGTTGCCGATTGGCCATGCGCTGGCGGATATCGCGCCGGGCGAGCATGTTCATGCGCACAATACGCGCACCAATCTCAGCGACCTTGACGCGTATCGCTATCAACCGGACCTGGTTGCCCAACCGCCACAGCCTGCGGATCGCGAAGTACAGATTTATCGTCGCGCCAACGGTGACGTCGGCGTGCGCAATGAGCTGTGGATCCTGCCGACCGTCGGCTGCGTCAACGCGATGGCCAGACAAATGCAGAACCGTTTCCTGAAAGAGACGTATGGCGCTGAGGATATCGATGGGGTACATCTCTTCAGCCACACCTATGGCTGCTCGCAGCTTGGGGACGATCACATCAACACTCGCACCATGCTGCAAAATATGGTTCGTCACCCGAACGCCGGGGCGGTGCTGGTGGTTGGCCTTGGCTGTGAAAACAACCAGGTGGAGGCCTTTCGCGAGACGCTGGGCGAGTTTGACCCGCAGCGCGTGCACTTTATGGTTTGCCAGCATCAGGACGATGAAGTGGAGGCGGGGGTTGAGCATCTGCATCAGCTGTATGAAGTGATGCGTCAGGATAAACGCCAGCCGGGCAAGCTCAGCGAGCTGAAGTTTGGCCTCGAGTGCGGGGGATCGGACGGCCTGTCGGGCATTACCGCTAATCCGATGCTGGGCCGCTTCTCAGACTATGTGATCGCCAACGGCGGCACTACCGTGCTGACCGAAGTGCCGGAGATGTTCGGCGCTGAACAGTTGCTGATGAGCCACTGCCGCGACGAAGCGACCTTCGACAAGCTGGTGACCATGGTCAATGACTTTAAGCAGTACTTTATTGCTCACGACCAGCCTATTTACGAAAACCCCTCGCCGGGTAATAAGGCCGGAGGGATCACTACTCTCGAAGATAAGTCGCTGGGCTGTACTCAGAAAGCGGGCTCCAGCCAGGTGGTGGATGTTCTGCGCTACGGCGAGCGCCTGAAGGTTCATGGTCTGAATTTACTGAGCGCGCCGGGCAACGACGCGGTCGCCACCAGCGCGCTGGCCGGCGCCGGCTGCCATATGGTGCTGTTCAGCACCGGTCGCGGCACGCCGTACGGCGGCTTTGTGCCAACGGTGAAGATCGCCACCAATAGCGAGCTGGCGGCGAAGAAAAAGCACTGGATCGACTTTGATGCCGGACAGCTGCTCCACGGCAAAACGATGCCGCAGCTGCTGGAAGAGTTTGTGGATGCCATTGTAGCCTTCGCCAACGGTAAACCGACCTGTAATGAGCAGAATGACTTCCGCGAGCTGGCCATCTTTAAAAGCGGTGTTACCCTGTAAAGGCGTATTTGCGTTGGCGCCCAGAGGCTTGGTTTGTGTATCGGCCTGATAGCGTACCGCCATCGGGCTCGTAACAGCGGCGTTTCAGCCAGTGAAGCGCCGTTTGTTTTTTTCAGTCAGGGAGCTTACATGACCGCGTATTGGCTGGCCCAGGGGGTCGGCGTCATCGCCTTTCTTATCGGCATTACCACCTTTATCAACCGCGATGAACGCCGTTTCAGGCTACAGCTGGCGGTCTATAGCGCTATTATCGGCGTTCATTTTTTCCTGATGGGCGCCGGGCCGGCTGGAATGAGCGCCGGGCTCAATGCGCTTCGCACGGTCATTTCCTTACGCACCCGTAGCCTGTGGGTGATGACAGTCTTTATCCTCCTGACGTTGATTCTCGGCCTGGGTAAACTGCAGCATGCCATGGAGCTGCTGCCGATCATTGGCACCGTCGCCAGCACCTGGGCGCTGTTTCGCTGCAAAGGGCTAACCGTCCGCTGCGTGATGTGGTGCTCCACCGCCTGCTGGGTCACGCATAATCTGTGGTTGGGTTCCATTGGCGGGACGCTGATAGAAGGCAGTTTCCTGATCGTCAACGGGCTGAACATCATTCGCTTCCGCCGGATGCAAAAGCGCGGTATCGATCCGTTTAAGGTTGAAAACGCAGTACAGGAAGAGAGTCCCTCCGCCCGATAGCGGAGGGGAAAGGCGTTATCCGCGCAGGGCGTTTTTCGCCAGCTGGTCGTCTTCCGCCATGCAGGCCGCGGCGGTAAACAGGGCGTCGGTGGAGGAGTTCAGCGCGGTTTCGCAGGAGTCCTGCAGCACGCCGATAATAAAGCCAACGGCAACCACTTGCATCGCCACATCGTTCGGGATCCCAAACATATTACAGGCCAGCGGGATCAGCAGCAGCGAGCCGCCCGCCACGCCGGAGGCGCCGCAGGCGCACAGCGAAGCGACCACGCTCAGCAGCAGCGCCGTCGGCAGATCCACCGGAATATTCAGCGTATGCACCGCCGCCAGCGTCAGCACGGTGATGGTGATTGCCGCGCCAGCCATATTGATGGTCGCCCCCAGTGGAATAGAGACCGAATAGGTATCACGATCCAGATTCAGCTTCTCGCACAGCGCCATATTCACTGGAATGTTGGCGGCGGAACTGCGGGTGAAGAACGCGTAAACGCCGCTTTCGCGCAGGCAGGTGAGCACCAGCGGATAGGGGTTGCGGCGGATCTTCCAGAACACCAGCAGCGGGTTAATCACCAGCGCTACCAGCAGCATACAGCCCACCAGCACCAGCAGCAGCTGGGCATAGCCCCACAGGGTCTCGAAACCGGTGGTCGCCAGGGTGGAAGATACCAGGCCGAAGATCCCCAGCGGCGCAAAGCGGATCACCACTTTAACGATAAAGGTCACCGCGTGGGAGACGTCGTTGATCAGGTTTTTGGTGGTGTCGTTACCATGACGCAGGGCGAAGCCAAGCCCCACCGCCCACACCAGAATGCCGATATAGTTGGCGTTCAGCAGAGCGTCGATCGGGTTGGACACCATGCTCATCAGCAGGCCGCGCAGCACCTCAACAATCCCCGACGGCGGCGTGATGCTGTCGGCGGCGGTGGTTAAGTGCAGGGTCGAGGGAAAGAGAAAACTGAACAACACCGCGGTCAGCGCCGCGCTAAAGGTGCCCAGCAGATAGAGAAACAGAATGGGGCGTATACTGGTTTTTTGTCCGTGCTGATGGTTGGCGATCGAGGCCATGACAAGCATCAATACCAGCACCGGCGCTACCGCTTTTAACGCGCCGACGAACAGGGTCCCCAGCAGACCGACGGCGATAGCCGCAGGCTTAGAGACCAGCGCCAACAGTACGCCAAGCACCAGGCCGATTAAAATTTGTTTCACCAGGCTGCCTTGCGCCAGGCGGGAGAGCCACCCTGATGAGGGAGTGCGTGTTGTCATAATTCATTCCTTCCAGTGATGTAGCAAGCCATCCCAGCCACGTATTATTTTTTACGTTTATGTCAGGATGTAAGTAGATGTTTGCATAGTCGAGTATACGGAAAGAAAGACTGGCGGGAAGCGTAAAATACTGTGATTTTAATATGGATCTTATTTTTTAACTGCGTAGTAACATAATTGTGACATGAGCAGGTATTCTCGTTACGAGAACGTCTGCTATAGCTGATTACCGCGCCGCCAGCGAGGGCCGACGGCGCGGTAGCAGATTACTCTGGCAGTTTGCGCTGCTTGTCGTGCTGCCTGTTGACCCAGGCGTTAATCAGCAGCGTGACGGCCAGGATGCCGCCCACCACGCCCAGCGAGATGGCAACCGGGATATGGTAGAAGTCGACGATCAGCATCTTCACGCCAATAAACACCAGAATCACCGACAGACCGTATTTGAGCATCGAGAAGCGCTCAGCGACCCCCGCCAGCAGGAAGTACATGGCGCGCAGGCCGAGGATGGCGAACAGGTTCGAGGTCAGCACGATAAACGGATCGGTGGTGACCGCGAAGATTGCCGGGATACTGTCGACGGCGAAAATCACGTCGCTCAGTTCCACCAGAATCAGCACCAGCAGCAGCGGGGTGGCGAACAGCACCCCGTTTTTACGGGTGAAGAAGCGCTCGCTCTCGATTTTATCGGTCATCCGCAGATGGCTGCGGATCCAGCGCACCAGCGGTTTATCGCCGATGCCGGAGTCGTCCTCTTTCGCCAGCGCCATCTTCACGCCGGTAAACAGCAGGAAGGCGCCAAAGACGTACAGCAGCCAGTCGAACTGCGAAATCAGCCAGCTGCCGGCGAAGATCATAATGGTACGCAGAACGATCGCGCCCAGTACGCCATACACCAACACCCGGCGCTGCAGAGCAGGCGGTACGGCGAAATAGCTGAACAGCATCAACCAGACGAAGACGTTATCGACCGCCAGCGCTTTTTCAATCAGATAACCGGTGAGGAAGGCTAAGGCCTGCGGATCGGCGACGGCCCGGCCCTGAGTTTGCACCAGATACCACCAGAAGGCGGCGTTGAACAGCAGAGAAAGCGTGACCCAGAGGATTGACCAGCCAGCGGCCTGCTTCATGGTCATGCTATGCGAACCGCGTCGTCCCTGAAGCAGCAGGTCGATTGCCAACATGATCGCGACAACGACAGCGAATCCACCCCATAGCAACGGCGTGCCGACAGTATTCATTTGATATTCCTTACATAAAAACAAAACGGCTGACGTCGGAAGACGGCAGCCGCTGCGCTTTTATGCATAGACCTCGCCTTCCGGCAAGGTCTCACTTACAACAACCAAAGTACATCGCGATGGGCTTTGGTTATTGCCCGGCGACCGGATGCGGTATTGCACGCATCGTAATGACGATCAACCGGCAAGGAAGTTACTCCCCTTTGCACGTAACAAAATATGTCACAGGGCGGTTTTCGTCAATGGCGGCCGGTCGGGCCTTTACACTCTTTTACGCCAGCGGCTGCGTATCGGCCGGGAAGATCACTCCGGTCTGGCGACGAATTTCGCTGGACAGTTTGGCGGTGATCCGGCTCACCGCCAGGCCCGGGTGATCCACATCCTGTGTCTCCACCAGCCGCGCAAAGGTCTCCGCCTCATACAGCATGGTATTAATGTGCTGGGGCTGCGTCAGGTCCTGGGCTTTACCGCCGCGCGGCACAAACGCCAGCTTCTGACATTCGGAGATTTTTTCGATCACTAACGCGCCGTCTTCGCCCTGAATTTCACTGGGGATCGCGGAATCGCTAACTTTGGAGTGATGCAGCGTCACGTCGAAGTCGCCATAGCTCAGCACCACGGTGCCCTGGGCGTCTACGCCGCTGTCCAGCAGGCTGGCGGTGGCAAGAACGGCCTGCGGCTCGCCCCACAGCGCCACAGCGGACGCCAGGCAATAGAAGCCGATATCCATAATCGAACCGTTAGAGAACGCCGGGTTAAAGGTGTTGGGGTTTTCGCCGTCAAGGTAGCGCTGATAGCGCGAGGAGTACTGACAGTAGTTGATAAAGGCTTTGCGTAGTTTGCCCACTTTAGCGAGCGTTTCTTTTAGTAGGAGAAAGTTAGGCAGACTGGCGGTTTTAAAGGCTTCAAACAGCACCACGTTATTTTCTTTCGCCAGCGCTATCGCCGCCTCGACTTCCTGCAGGTTCGACGCCAGCGGCTTTTCGCAAATGACGTGCTTCTTATGGCTCAGGAACAGCCGGGTCTGCGGAAAGTGCAGCGAGTTCGGGCTGGCAATATAGACCGCGTCAACGTCAGGGCTCTGTGCCAGTTCATCGAGCGAGGTAAACAGATGCTCGACAGGATAGTCTTTGGCGAAGGCTTGCGCCTGTTCGAGGCTGCGGGAGTAGATGGCGGTAAGTTTATATTTGCCGGTTTCATGGGCGGCATCGACAAACTGCTTGGTGATCCAGTTTGTGCCAACAACTGCGAAACGTATCATAAACGTTGACGAACTCCGTTAAAGGGAACCTGCCGCCACTCTATCATGCCGTCATGACAAAACCAGTGCGTCACTACGCAGAACGATTTAACGAAAGGTGCGTCAGCCACAGGCGGGTGTCGAACTCCAGCTGGTGGTACTGCGGCTCCATATGGCAGCACAGCTGATAAAAAGCCTTGTTGTGATCCTTCTCTTTCAGATGCGCCAGTTCATGAACCACGATCATCCGCAGAAAGGCTTCCGGCGCGTCGCGAAATACCGTCGCCACGCGAATTTCCGCTTTAGCTTTCAGCTTACCGCCCTGCACGCGGGAAATGGCGGTATGCAGGCCGAGCGCATTGTTCAGCACGTGGATCTTACTGTCATACATCACTTTGTTGATCGGCGCCGCGCCGCGCAGAAAGCGGTTTTTCAAGTCCTGGGTGTACTGATACAGCGCTTTATCGCTGTTAACGTCGTGCCCTTGCGGATAGCGCTTTTGCAGCACCTCGCCGAGGCGGTCTTGCTCGATTAACGTGGTCACCTGCGCCAGCAGCGATTCAGGATAGCCCTGTAAATAAATGAGTTTTGTCATCGTCTTATCATTATGTCTGTCAGGAGGGCAGTTCAGCCACGGTCATGGTAAAGACCAGCGGCGCGGTACCCTCATTGCGGTAACCGTGCTCTATTTCGGTGCGGGCCACCGCCGATTCCCCGGCCGCCACCGTGCGGCAGGTCTCGCCAAGCGTCAGCGTCAGCGCGCCGGCTTCCACGTGCAGCAGCTCGAAGGTTGTTGCCGGGTGGCCAGGCGAGGCAAAGGCTTCGCCGGGCTGCATCTCCCAGCGCCACAGCTCAATCATATTCGGCCCGGCGGTGCCGGCGAGGAGCCTGGCGCTGCCCCCCAGCGGGCCTTGCCAGAGGGTGGGGATCTGCTCGGCGGGAATAATATGCAACGCGGGTTCGCTTGCCACATTGACAATATCCGCCACCGAGACGCCCAGCGCGGCGGCGAGTTTGCAGAGGATCGCAATGCTGGGATTGGCGGCCTCTTTTTCCATCTCGACCAGCATACCTTTGCTGATGCTGGCCCGGCGCGACAGCTCGTCCAGCGACATTTTTTTCGCTTTACGGTAGGCCTTCAGCCGCGTGGCGACGGCGCGACTTACCTGGTCGACATCAGATCCTGAATCGGTCGTTATATTGACTTTTACGTTCATTGGTCACTATGATGAAACAAATTGGTCATTACAGGATTATCGAATGCGTAGCGTAACGCCGTCAATCGAATCTGCGGTCAGCCGCCTGGCGCCGGGCTTTCGGGCATTAAGTATTGTGGTGGAGAGCGCGCCGGTGGCCGATCCCGCCGTCGCGGAGCAGGCGCTGGCCGAGGCCTGCCTGGCGGTGCAGCAGGATGATGTGCCCTGGGCGCAAGCGCACCTGGCGGCATGGGATGAAGCGTTCAGCGCCTTCGGCGCGAAGGCGAAACGTACCCCCTGTTCGGCGCAGGCGCTGCGCAAGCGGGTGCTGAAAGAGGGGAGCCTGCCGGCCATCGATCCGGTGGTGGATATCTACAACGCGATCAGCATTCGCTATGCCGTCCCGGTCGGTGGGGAAAATCTGGCCGCCTACCGTGGCGAACCGCGGCTGACCATTGCCCGCGGCGATGAGCCATTCGATACGCTAAAATCGGCAGAGCCGGTAGTGGAATATCCGGAGCCGGGCGAAGTCATCTGGCGGGATGATATAGGCGTAACCTGCCGACGCTGGAACTGGCGACAGGGCGTGCGCACCCGGCTGGACAGCGGCGCGCAGACGATGTGGTTTATTCTCGAAAGCCTGCCGGCGATGCCGTTGTCGGCCCTGCATGAGGCGGGAGAGCGGCTGGTAGGTTATCTGCAGCAGCTGATGCCCGGCGCCCGCGCGTCGATAACGCTGCTGCGAGCCGATGACGAGGGCGATCTACGCTGAGCGGCGATGATCAGCGATCTCTCTTCAACTGGACAGGATTTGCGTATAAACTCGCGGGTTTTACTATTCCGGAGGCGGAGAGGCGATGAGCCAGGCAGAGTTAAACGGTGAGTTATTCACATTAGAGCGGTTCCCACCTAACGCTGAAGAAGAAGCGCTTCAGGCATGGGAAGCGGCGGATGAATATCTGCTGCAACAGGTGAATGACGTCGACGGCCTGACGCTCATCTTCAACGACGGCTTCGGCGCGCTCGCCTGCGCGCTGGCGGAGCGCAACCCGGTCAGTATCAACGACTCCTTTATTTCCGAGCTGGCGACCCGCCACAACCTGCGGATGAACGGTATCGATGAAGAGAACGTGCGCTTTCAGGATAGCCTGAGCCCGCTACCGGCCGCGCCGGCGCTGGTGCTGATTAAGGTGCCAAAACAGCTGGCGCTGCTGGAACAGCAGCTGCGCGCCCTGCGCGAAGTAGTTACGCCGGAAACCCGCATCATCGCCGCGGCGAAAGCCCGTGATGTGCACAACTCGACGCTGGCGCTGTTTGAAAAAATCCTCGGCACCACCACCACCTCGCTGGCGTGGAAAAAAGCGCGTCTGATCCACTGCGTTTTCACCGCTCCTGAGCTTGCCGATGCGCCGCAAACCTACAGCTGGAAGCTGGACGGCAGGCCGTGGACCATCCATAACCACGCCAACGTTTTTGCCCGCAGCGGGCTGGATATCGGCGCGCGTTTCTTCCTGCAGCATTTACCGTCTGATCTAGAAGGCGAGATCGCCGATCTCGGCTGCGGCAACGGGGTGATTGGCCTGCAGGCGCTGGCGCAAAATCCAAACGCCAGCGTGATGTTCACCGATGAGTCGCACATGGCGGTGGCTTCCAGCCGGTTGAACGTCGAGCGCAATCTGCCGGACGATATCGCACGCTGTGAATTTATGGTCAACAACTCGCTCTCCGGCATTGAGCCTGACCGCTTTACGGCGATTCTGTGTAATCCGCCGTTCCATCAGCAACACGCTATTACCGACCATATCGCCTGGCAGATGTTTAACGATGCCCGCCGCAGCCTGAAATACGGCGGCGAGCTGTACGTCGTCGGCAACCGCCACCTCGATTACTTCCGTAAGCTGAAGCGCGCGTTTGGTAATTGCACGACGATTGCGACGAACAATAAGTTTGTCATTTTGAAAGCAACGAAGGTGCGTAAGCAGCGCTGATTCTTGTCGCGGTTTCCCCCGGCTCGCGGCTGTCGCCTTAGCCGGGCTAGCGTGCGGGATTATCGTGGTAGCCCGGGGAAGGCGCATCGCGCCGCCCCCGGGACAGGGCTAAATCGCCAGCGCCAGTTTAGTGCCCTGGGCAATCGCCCGGCGCGCATCCAGTTCCGCCGCCACGTCGCAACCGCCGATGAGATGCACCGTTTTCCCCGCCGCGCGCAGCGGATCCGCCAGCTCGCGGCGCGGCTCCTGACCGGCGCAGATCACCACCTGATCGACCGCCAGCAACTGGCGCTCGCCGCCGATAGTCACATGTAGCCCTTCATCATCGATCTTTTCATAGCTGACCGCCGGGATCATTTTCACCCCGCGCGCCAGCAGCGTCGCGCGGTGGATCCAGCCGGTGGTTTTGCCGAGCCCTTCGCCCGGTTTGCTGGCTTTGCGCTGCAGCATCACAATCTGTCGTGGGCTTTTACTCAGCTGCGGGCCTTCAGCACTCAGCCCTCCCGCCGTTTGCAGGCTGGTATCGATACCCCATTCGCGGCAGAACTCGCCGATATCCTGGCTGGTGGCCACGCCCGACTGGCTTAAATACATCGCGGTGTCGAAGCCGATGCCGCCGCAGCCGATAATCGCCACCTTCGCGCCAACCGGCGCTTTATCGCGCAAGACATCAAGGTAGCTCAGCACTTTTGGATGATCGATCCCGTCGATCGCCGGCAGGCGCGGGGCGATACCGGTGGCGAGGATCGTCTCATCGAACGCCAGCAGATCGTCTGTCGTGACGCGGGTGTTCAGGCGTAGATCGACACCATGAAGATCGAGCATGGTGCGGTAGTAACGCAGCGTCTCGTGAAACTCCTCTTTGCCGGGGATCTGTTTGGCGATATTAAACTGACCGCCGATCTCCGGGAGCGCATCAAACAACGTGACGTGATGACCGCGGGCGGCAGCGTTTACGGCGAAGGCCAGACCGGCAGGCCCGGCGCCGACCACCGCCAGCCGTTTAGGCGCGTTGGCCGGCAGGACCGGCATCAGGGTTTCATGACACGCGCGCGGGTTGACCAGACAGGAGGTGACTTTGCCGACGAAGATCCGATCGAGACACGCCTGATTGCAGCCTATGCAGGTGTTGATCTGATCGGCGCGATCGTCCTGCGCTTTTGATATAAATTCGGCGTCGGCAAGGAACGGGCGGGCCATCGATACCATATCGGCATCGCCGCGGGCGAGAATATCCTCCGCGACCTGCGGATCGTTAATGCGGTTGGTGGTGATCAACGGGATCGACACCGCGCCCTTCAGCTTGCGGGTGACCCAGCTGAAAGCTCCGCGCGGTACCGGCGTGGCGATGGTCGGAATGCGCGCTTCGTGCCAGCCAATCCCGGTGTTGATGATGGTCGCTCCCGCCGCTTCAATCGCTTTGGCCAGTTCGGTGACTTCCGCCAGCGTGCTGCCGTCGTTGACCAGATCGAGCATCGATAGGCGGTAGATGATAATGAAATCGTGGCCGGCGCGCTGGCGTACCGCCTTCACCACCTCTACGGCGAAACGCATGCGCCTGGCATAATCGCCGCCCCATTGGTCGTCGCGCTGGTTGGTGCGCGCGGCGAGAAATTCGTTAATCAGATAGCCCTCAGAGCCCATCACTTCGATGCCGTCATATCCCGCTTCACGCGCCAGCTGGGCGCAGTGGGCAAAATCATCGATCAGCGTCAGGATCTCATCGTGGCTCAGTTCATGGGGGGTAAAACGGTTGATCGGCGCCTGTAGCGCCGAGGGGGCCACCAGCGCGGGCTGGTAGCTGTAACGGCCGGTGTGCAGGATCTGCAGAGCGATTTTGCCGCCTTCCTGATGTACCGCATCGGTAATATGGCGATGATGCGCCAGATGGCTGGCGTCGTTGAGTACCGCGCCGCCGGCCATGGTGACGCCAGAGGGCGCCGGAGCGATGCCGCCGGTGACGATCAGCGCCACGCCGTGACGGGCGCGCTCGGCGTAAAAGGCCGCCAGCCGCTGCGCGCCGTCCGGCAGCTCTTCCAGCCCGGTGTGCATTGAGCCCATCAACACGCGGTTTTTGAGCGTTGTGAAGCCCAGCTCAAGCGGGGCGAAAAGCGACGGATAGCGGCTCATAGTGGCTTCCAATGTAAAATTATTGTTATGTGGTCGGATGAGTTACTAATTTAGCCATCGTGGAGAAAAAGGGAAAAGGGGAGTGCGGTGATTGTGATGGGATTCAAAGAACGGCGAAGCGTTGCCCCACACCCCGGCCCTCTCCCAAAGGGAGAGGGGGAAAGGCGGAGCGGTACCGGTGGTTAGGGTGACGGGGAGGACGCTACGCGCTGGCGGCGCTCCAGACCCGGCGCCTGCCACATCGATGTTGTCAGCCCGCTATCGACAAGGCCAAGCTGATCGGCGTACACCGTCTGCCACTTGCTCATCATCTCCTGATACAGCTCGCGATGCTGCGGATTTGGGGTAAACTCGCGGTGCCAGCTCACTAACCGCTCTCCGGTGTTGGCCATATCGTCATACAGCCCGGCGCCGGTTCCGGCGGCGATGGCGCAGCCCAGCGCGGTGGCTTCGCGGACCACCGGCACCCGCACCGGCAGGCCGGTGACGTCGCTGAGGATCTGGCTCCACAGCGCGCCTTTAGAGCCGCCGCCGGCAAACACCAGGCTGTCGAATGTCACTCCGGAGAACTGCGAGATCTGCGCGAGGTTGCAGGCGGAGACAATCGCCGCGTTCTCTTCCAGCGCGCGGAACAGGGTCGCTTTATTGCACTTCTCCGGATCGATGGAGAGGTTAATAAACGACGGCGCGGCGTGGTACCACTGCTTAAAGTGCATAGCGTCGGAAAAAATAGGCATCACGCCGTGGGAACCGGCGGGGACGCGGCTGGCCATCTCCTCCAGCAGCGAATAGGCATCGACGCCGAGCCGCTCGGCAATTAGTTTTTCTTCAGCGCAGAAGGCGTCGCGAAACCAGCGCATGGTCAGGCCGGTAAAGAAGCTGATCGATTCCGCCTGCGCCATGCCGGGAATGACATGAGGATTAACACGAATATTCATCTGCGGATCGGTGCGCACCTGCGGCAGGTTGACCACCTGCTGCCAGAAAGTGCCGCCGAGTACCGCGGTTTGCCCGGCGCGCACCACCCCAAGGCCCAGGCAGCCGAGCTGGACGTCGCCGCCGCCCATCACCACCGGCGTCCCGGCGCGCAGGCCGCTCTGCTGCGCCGCCGCTTCGGTGACGGCGCCCAGCAGGGTACCGGTCTCTTTGACCGGCGACAGCATATCGGCGCGCAGCCCGGCCATATCCAGCAGCGCCGGACGCCAGTCGCGGCTGAACAGATCGAGCATGCCGGTGGTGCCGGCGTTTGACGGGTCGACCGCCAGCTCGCCGGAAAGCTTCGCCGCCAGCCAGTCGCTGATCATGGTGATGGTTGCCGCTTTGCGGTAGATATCGGGGCGGTGGTGCGCCAGCCACAGCAGGCGCGGCATGGCGCTGAGCGCCAGGGTTTGTCCCGAGACCTCGTATACCTCGGATTCGAAGCGATAGTCGTGGATCTCCTTAAGCTCCGCCACTTCGCGGCTGGCGCGGGCATCGACGTTGGCGCAGGCCCAGATGGCCTCGCCGTTGCGGTCATAGAGAACGATGCCTTCGCGCATCGAACAGCAGGCGACGGACTGAATATCGGCGGCAGAGAGCCGGGCGGCGTCGAGCGCCTGGCGAATGCACTGGCAGGCCAGCTGCCAGTTGGTGGTAAGGTCGAACTCCATCGAGCCGGGGACGTTATCAACGCTCAGGTGTTTCCATTCGGCCTGGCCTACCGCCAGCTGGCGGCCATTAAGATCGAAAATAACCGCCCGAATGCTGCCGGTCCCGGCATCTAACGCTAACAGGTAACTCATGACATGCGCCTCGCTGTTGTCGCGCGGCGCCAGGCCGTCAGGAGGCCAGGGTAAGCACCGCGCGTGCTGTTGTCTCTTCCGTTACCAGGCCATTAATGCGCTTGCCAATCAGAGCGGCATAAATCGCCTGCGCTTTTTCTTCTCCCCCGGCGACGCCAACGATGGTCGGCAGCTGCGCTAGCTCATCAAGGGTCACGCCGAGCAGTTCCCGATGGATCTCCAGTCCTTCTACCGGCCTGCCGTCGGCCTGCAGGAAATAACCTAAAATGTCGCCGACCGCGCCTTTGCGGGCGTACATCAGCTGTTCGCCCTCGCTGATATAGCCGGAGCGTAAAATGGTGGCGTCGCGCCGCTGATCGATGGCGCCGATGCCAACCACCGCCGCGTCCGCCGCCGTCGCCGCGAGGATCACGTCGCGCACGCTCGACTCGCGGCGCAGGATCTCGGCGACCTCCGCCGAAGAGACCCGCAGCGGCGCCGGAATAATGCTGACGCTGCAGGCGGCATCAAGCTGGCCGATGCCGGTCATATACGGGCCGACGCCGCCGGAGAGGGTCACCAGCCGCACCTGCTGCGAGCCGATAAAGCCGCTGAGATGCTGCAGGCAGCTCATGGTGGCTTCGCCGAAACCGACTGCCAATAATTGCCCCGGTTGCAGAATACCCATCAGCGATTGCGCCGCGCCGATCCCCAGCCGGGTATTCATCGGCGGAGTATTGAGCGCCGGCAGCACGCGGGCAATCTTGAGTCCAAAGCGCTGCTGAAGTTCACTTTCCAGCGCCAGACAGCCCTCATAGCGCGAGTTGATCTGCACGCGGATCACCCCGGACTGGCGGCCTTTCTCCAGCAGGCGGGAAATCTTCAGCCGCGGCAGCCCCAAACGCTCGCCGATGTCATTTTGCGTCAGGCCGTCGTGGTAGTAGCACCACGCCACCCGCGCCACCAGCTCTTCCTCGGCTAACGCTAGCCCGGCGTAGCGGTTCTCTTCCGTAATGCGTTTTTCGCTCATAAATTGAACTCTTATAAAAATTTAGATCATATGTTCGCTATTGCGCGGCCGGAAAGTGTGAGCCGACTGGCAAAACGGATCTTTCATCGCTGGCCCATTTTTTCCTGAGGATCTAAAGCGCCAAACTGTGATCTTCGCACGGTTGTAAATATAGTTCACCGTCTACGCTTTTGAACATTATTAAATTTAAAAATCATTTGTTCAAACGAGGCGCGACGATGAAGCCACTGCTTGAAGCTCGCCAGATCCGCAAACAGTTCTCCGGCGTTGCCGTGCTGAAGGGCATCGACTTTACGCTATGCGCGGGCCAGGTGCATGCCCTGATGGGAGGCAATGGCGCGGGTAAATCGACGCTGATGAAGATCATCGCCGGCGTCGAAAACCCGGATAGCGGTGAGCTGACGATCGGCGACCGCGCGTTTGCGCGCCTCAGCCCGGCGCTGGCCCACCAGCTGGGCATCTATCTGGTGCCGCAGGAGCCGATGCTGTTTCCCAACCTAAGCGTGCGCGAGAACATTCTCTTTCGTTTGCCGAAGCGGGCGGATACCGCCGCGCGACTGCAGGAAAAACTGCAGCAGCTGAACTGCCAGATCAACCTCGATGCCAGCGCCAGCACGCTCGAGGTAGCCGATCAACAGATGGTCGAGATCCTGCGCGGCCTGATGCGCGAAGCGCGGATCCTGATCCTTGATGAACCCACCGCCTCTTTAACCCCGGGCGAAACGGAGAGGTTGTTTAGCCAGATCCGCGCGTTACAGGCGCTGGACGTGGGGATCGTGTTTATCTCGCACAAACTGCCCGAAATCCGCCAGCTTGCCAGCCATATTTCGGTGATGCGCGACGGGGCGGTAGTGCTGAGCGGCGAGACCGCAACTTACCGCGATGAGCAACTGATTAGCGCTATGACGCCGGCCAGCCGCGACCATACGCTGAGCGACACGCAAAAGCTGTGGCTGGCGCTGCCGGGCAACCGCCGCACCCAGGCGCAGGATTTTCCCGTGCTGCGGGTGGAGGATCTTACCGGAGAAGGCTTTATCGATCTCAATCTGGAGATCCGCGCCGGGGAGATCGTCGGCCTCGCCGGGCTGGTGGGATCCGGGCGCACCGAATTTGCCGAAACCTTATACGGCCTGCGTCCACCACGCGCCGGGCGGATCTGGCTCGAGAATCGCGAGATTAGTAATGACAGCACCCGCGCCCGGCTGGCCAGCGGGCTGGTCTATCTGCCGGAAGACCGCCAGGTCTCGGGGCTGTTTCTTGATGCGCCGGTGCGCTGGAACACGGTGATGTTCAATCAGCCGTCGTGGTGGCAGCAGGGGAAACGGGAGGCGGCGGTGGTTGAGCGCTATCACCGGGCGCTGGGGATCAAGCTGGCCGATGGCGATCAGCCGGTGCGCACTCTCTCTGGCGGTAACCAGCAGAAGGTGCTGCTGGCGCGCTGTCTGGAGGCCAACCCGCTGCTGCTAATTGTCGATGAGCCGACGCGCGGCGTGGATGTCTCCGCCCGCGCCGATATCTATCAGCTGCTGAAAAGCGTCGCCGCGCAAAATGTGGCAGTGCTGATGATCTCCTCCGATCTGGATGAGTTCATCGGCCTGGCCGACCGGGTGCTGGTGATGCATCAGGGCCGCTACAGCGGCGAGCTGGCGCGGCAGGCGGTGACCGTCGATCGCATGATGACCCTGGCCTTCGGAGGGCAGGCATGAAAACGTTACTCAAGAATCGCGAACTGAGCGCCTTCTTTGCCATCGTGGCGCTCTTTGTTGTGCTGGTGGCGCTCAATCCGGCCTATTTCAGCCTGCAGACCCTGGCGATGATTTTCGCCAGCTCGCAAATCCTCTGCCTGCTGGCATTGGGCGCGACCCTCGTGATGCTGACCCGCAATATTGACGTGTCGGTAGGCTCCACCGTTGGGCTATGCGCCATCGCCGTCGGCGTGGCGCTGAACAACGGCTACGGGTTGGCGACGGCCATCGCCTTCGCGCTGGCTATTGGCGCGCTGGCCGGGGCGTTTAACGGCCTGCTGGTGGTGGGGCTGCGCATTCCGGCGATCGTCGCGACGCTCGGCACGCTGGGGTTGTATCGCGGGGTAATGCTGCTGTGGACCGGCGGGAAATGGATCGAGGGCTTGCCAGACAGCCTGAAATCGCTCTCGGAGCCTGCGTTTATCGGCGTGTCGCCGCTGGGCTGGCTGGTGCTGGCGCTGCTGCTGGCGGGCGGCTGGCTGCTGTCGCGCACCGCCTTTGGTCGTGATTTTTACGCCGTTGGCGATAACCTCGCCGCCGCGCGCCAGCTGGGCGTGGCGGTCAACCGCACGCGGATGCTGGCCTTTACCCTCAACGGTATGCTGGCGGCCTGCGCCGGGATCGTCTTCGCCGCGCAGATTGGTTTTGTGCCTAATCAGACCGGCAGCGGCCTGGAGATGAAAGCCATCGCCGCCTGCGTACTGGGCGGGATCTCGCTGCTTGGCGGTACCGGTACGCTGCTCGGCGCGTTTCTCGGCGCCTTTTTCCTTACCCAAATCGACACCGTACTGGTGCTGTTCCGCCTTCCCGCCTGGTGGAATGACTTTATCGCCGGTCTGGTGCTGCTCGGCGTGCTGGTGCTCGATGGCCGCCTGCGCCAGGCGCTGGCCCGCCATCAGCGGGCGCTAAAGTACAGCCGTTTCCAGCCCGGTAACAAAGGGGGGAAACAGGTTGCCCGCTTTCCTGAACGCAAAAGCAAAGAGGTGGCTTAAATGAAGCTGAAGCTTAACTGGGAAAGCGCGCTGCTGGCGTTGCTGATCGTGGAGATCCTGCTGTTCGGCGCGCTGAATCCGCGCATGCTGGATCTCAATATGCTGCTCTTTAGCACCAGCGACTTTATCTGCATCGGCATCGTCGCGCTGCCGCTGACGCTGGTGATCATCAGCGGCGGGATCGATATTTCGCTGGGCTCGACCATCGGCCTGTGCGCCATCGCCCTCGGGGTGATGACCCAGGCGGGCTGGCCGCTGTGGCTCGCGGTATCGCTGACGTTGCTCTTGGGACTGCTGTGCGGGTTATTCAACGCCGCGCTGATCCACTACACCGGCATCAGCCCGCTGGTGATCACGCTTGGTACGCTGTATCTGTACGGCGGCGGCGCGCTGCTGCTTTCCGGGATGGCCGGCGCGACCGGTTACGAGGGGATTGGCGGTTTTCCCGATAGCTTCACCGCCTTCGCCAATTTAACCCTCGCCGGACTGCCGCTGCCGCTGGTGCTGTTCGCGATTATCACCTTTTTCTTCTGGCTGCTGACCCATCGCGGGCGCTTTGGCCGCCACCTCTTTTTACTCGGGCAAAACCCGCGCGCCGCGCGCTATGCCGCGCTGTCGGTGAACGGCATCCCGTACGTGCTGTATGGCCTGGTTGGCGTCGCCTCGGCGGTCGCGGCGCTGGTGATGGTTTCCTACTTCGGCTCGGCACGTTCGGATTTAGGCCGCGACCTGCTGATGCCGGCGCTGACCGCGGCGGTGCTCGGCGGGGCCAATATTTACGGCGGCTCGGGATCGATACTGGGTACCGCGCTGGCGGCATTGCTGGTGGGGTATCTGCAACAGGGTTTACAGATGGTCGGCATCCCCAACCAGGTGTCGAGCGCGCTGTCAGGGGCGCTGTTGGTTGTGGTGGTGATGGGGCGTTCGCTGAGCCTGCACCGTGAATGGGTGCGCGCGACCTGGCGGCGTCTTTTCTCGCATAAAACAATCGGAGCATAAAATGAAATTAAAACTGATCGTGCTGGCGCTGGCGATGAGCGTGGTTACCGCGCAGGCGGCGGACCGCATCGCCTTTATTCCTAAGCTGGTCGGCGTCGGCTTCTTTACCAGCGGCGGCAACGGCGCGAAAGAGGCGGGGAAAGCGCTGGGCGTGGATGTCACCTATGACGGCCCAACCGAGCCCAGCGTCTCCGGCCAGGTGCAGCTTATCAACAACTTCGTCAACCAGGGCTACAACGCGATTATCGTTTCCGCTGTCTCGCCGGACGGCCTGTGTCCGGCGCTGAAGCGGGCGATGCAGCGCGGGGTGAAAGTCCTGACCTGGGATTCCGATACCAAGCCGGAGTGCCGCAGCATCTATATCAATCAGGGCACGCCGCAGCAGCTTGGCGGCCTGCTGGTCGAGATGGCGGAAAAGCAGGTGACGAAGCCTACTGCCAAGGTAGCCTTTTTCTACTCCAGCCCGACGGTGACCGACCAGAACCAGTGGGTGAAGGAAGCCAAAGCCAAAATCGAAAAAGAACATCCGCAGTGGCAAATCGTCACCACCCAGTTTGGCTATAACGATGCCACCAAATCGCTACAAACCGCCGAGGGGATCTTAAAAGCCTATCCGGATCTCGACGCCATTATCGCGCCGGATGCCAATGCGCTGCCGGCGGCGGCGCAGGCGGCAGAGAACCTCAAGCGTCAGGGCGTGGCGATTGTCGGCTTTAGTACGCCGAACGTGATGCGTCCGTACGTTGAGCGCGGCACGGTGAAAGCGTTCGGCCTGTGGGATGTGGTTCAGCAGGGCAAAATTGCGGTTAACGTCGCCGATCGATTACTGAAAAAGGGCGATCTTAACGTAGGCGACAGCGTTGAGGTGAAAGATATCGGCTCGCTGAAGGTCGAACCGAACAGCGTGCAGGGCTACCAGTATGAGGCGAAGGGCAACGGTATCGTGCTGCTGCCGGAGCGCGTGGTGTTCAGCAAAGAGAACATCAACAACTACGACTTCTGACGGAGGATGAGATGGCAGATTTAGACGATATCAAAGAGGGGAAGGACTTCGGCATCGACCGCCCGCAGCAGAATACGCTGTATACCCTGAAAGGCTGCGGCTCGCTGGATTGGGGCATGCAGTCGCGGCTGGCGCGCATTTTTAATCCGCACAGCAACCGCACGGTGATGCTGGCCTTCGATCACGGCTACTTCCAGGGGCCAACCACCGGGCTGGAGCGTATCGACCTGTCGATTGCGCCGCTGTTTGCCGACACCGACGTGCTGATGTGCACCCGCGGCGTACTGCGCAGCCAGGTACCGGCGGCCACCAATAAGCCGGTGGTGCTCCGCGCCTCCGGCGGCAATTCGATTTTGAGCGAACTCTCCAACGAATGCGTGGCGGTGGCGATGGAAGACGCGCTGCGGCTCAACGTATGCGCGGTGGCGGCGCAGGTCTATATCGGCAGCGAATACGAACATCAGTCGATCAATAACATCATCAAACTGGTGGACGCCGGCAATCGCTACGGTATGCCGGTCCTGGCGGTTACCGGCGTCGGCAAAGAGATGACCCGCGATGCGCGCTACTTCTCGCTGGCCAGCCGGATTGCCGCCGAAATGGGGGCGCAGTTTGTGAAGACCTATTTCGTTGAGGAAGGCTTTGAAAAAGTGACCGCCAGCTGTCCGGTGCCGATCGTTATCGCCGGCGGTAAAAAACTGCCGGAGCATGAGGCGCTGGAGATGTGCTGGCGGGCGATCGACCAGGGGGCTTCCGGGGTGGATATGGGGCGCAATATCTTCCAGTCCAGCGCCCCGCGCGCGATGCTGAAGGCGGTGAAAAAGGTGGTGCATGAGAATCTGAACGCGCGGGAAGCGTATCAGTTCTGGCAGGAAGAGAAACAGGGAGAGCTGAAATGAACGTCACGCTAGTGGAGATCAATATTAAACCCGAGCGGGTGGATGAGTTTCTCGAGGTGTTTCGCGCCAACCACGAGGGCGCGCTGCGGGAGCCAGGCAACCTGCGCTTTGATGTCCTGCAGGATCCCGAGGTGAAAACCCGCTTTTTTATCTACGAAGCCTATAAAGACGATGAGGCGGTGCTGGCGCATAAGAAGACGCCGCACTATTTAGCCTGCGTCGAAAAGCTGGAGGAGATGATGTCGCAGCCGCGGCAGAAGCGCAGCTTTATCGGCCTGTTACCGCAGGTGTGAGGGTTATCCTTCACCCTCTCAGAGGGAGAGGGTGAAGGACACTTTATTACGCTTCTTCGACCGAAACGCGCAGGGCCGCCAGCGCCTTGCGTGCCGCCTTCAGCACCTGTTCGCACTGCTCAAGGGTGAGCGTCAGCGGCGGTTCAATGCGGATCGTCTTGGCGTTGTTTAACGTCCCGGCGACCAGCACCCGCTGTCTGAACATCTCGCTGGCAAAGTCGTAGCCAATCTCGTTATCGACAAACTCAATGGCCATCAGCATGCCTTTCCCGCGCACTTCATTCACCAGGTCCGGATACTCCTGCGCCAGCAGGCGGAAACCGTCCAGCAGCATATCGCCTTTCTGCGCCGCCTGCGCCGGCAGGTTTTGCGTCAGCAGCACGTTGATCGTCGCCAGCGCCGCCGCACAGGCCAACGGGTTGCCGCCGAAGGTGGTGGTGTGCAGGAACGGGTTATCGAAGAGCACCGAGAAGACCTCTTCCGTCGCCACCGTCGCGCCGATCGGCATCACACCGCCGCCGAGCGCTTTCGCCAGACACAGAATGTCCGGCTGGACGTTCTCATGCTCGCAGGCGAACATCTTGCCGGTGCGGCCCATGCCGGTCTGCACTTCGTCGAGGATCAGCAATGCGCCAAACTCGTCGCACAGTTTACGCACCGCCGGTAAGTAACCCGCCGGCGGGAGGATCACGCCCCCTTCGCCCTGAATCGGCTCGAGGATCACCGCCGCGACGTCGTCGCCGGTTTTCTTGCACTCGCTCAGCATGGTGCGCATGGCGTTGATATCGCCGAACGGCACGTGGCGGAAGCCCGGCAGCAGCGGCATAAACGGCTTGCGGAAGGTCGACTTGGCGGTGGCCGACAGCGCGCCCAGCGATTTACCGTGGAAGGCGCCGCTGGTGGCGATGAAGGTAAATTTACCGCGCGGCGACTGATAGGCTTTCGCCAGCTTGATGGCCGCCTCTACCGATTCGGTACCGCTGTTGCAGAAGAAACTGTACTTTAGTTTCCCGGGCGTTAAGGCTGCCAGGGTTTTCGCCAGCATCGCGCGTAGCGGGTCCAGCAGCTCCTGACTGTGAAGCGGTTGTTTCGCGAGTTGATTCTCGACGGCGGATACCACAACTGGATTACGGTGCCCTACATTGAAGATGCCAAACCCACCAAGGCAGTCGATAAACTCCTGTCCCTGGGTGTCGACAAGCGTATTTAACCCTCCCGCTTGCCACTCTACGGCTCCGTAATCCCCGCCGGCTGTGACCGATTTTCGATACTCTAAAAACCCCGGATTCACATGCTCTTTAAAGTATTCCCTGACCTCCTGGTTAAGTGCTTTCATTTCCTCATGATCAAGCGTGCGCTTTTCAATGAGATTCAGTGCGTGTGCGCTGCAGGCCAGAGCCGATGCGCTGGAAGGTAACCTGTTCAAAATGTGCTCCTGGGGCGGACGTATCACACGATACTGGATTAAGTATTGCAGGGATTACGCCAGTTCGGCAGAAGCGGTGAAAATCGGGATAAATGCAAAGCAAAAGACGAATTGTGTAAAATTTAATCTCATTGCGCCACTATTGGCACGTTTTATTCCTGAGCTGACGAGATTTTCTGCCTGGCGGCAATAGACGGGGCGATCCGCCGTGGTGCGGGCTGCCCCAGCGCGGGGCAGCCGGTGGTGAAAAAAGAGGCTTAGTCGAGCTGAGAGATCTCCATCGCCGCCCGGTCAATAATGCCGATGATCTGCTTGAGCTGGGCGGCACTGCTGGCCTGCTGGTTCACTTTCAGGTCGAGGACCGCTTTGAAGTTTTCCAGCGCGCGCTTCATCTGCGGATCGCGGCGCAGCTCGCAGCCGACCATCCGCGCCTGCAGGCGCTCCTGGATATGGGCCAGGTGCTCCTGGTTCTCGGCGTGCAGCTGTTTTCCTTCCTCGCTGATAAGGATTTTCTTGCGTCCGTTGTCGTCTTCCACGCTGATAAGGCCCTGGTCCTGGAGCAGATCCAGCGTCGGATAGATCACCCCCGGGCTGGGGCTGTAGTTCCCCTGGGTAAGCGTTTCGATCTCTTTGATCAGCTCATAGCCATGGCTGGCGCTGCGGCTGAGGATATCCAGAATGATCAGCCGCAGTTCGCCGTGGCCAAAGAAACGCTGGCGACGTCCGCCGCCGCGGCGGCCATGGTCGCCGTGTTCGCTGGGATCACCGTGGCGCCCGCGTGGCCCACGCCCTTCTTCATGATGATGTCGCATGGTTACCTCCTGCTGTTTTTGATATATCTAATTTATATCTAAAAAATGAATGTTCGCAATGCTGGTTGCTATTTATTTTTTAAGGTGTTGATATATATGTGATTGTTTTCTGGATGTGGATTTTGATGCGGTTTGTTTTGACTATATCAAAAAAAGACTTGCATTCTTTTTAGTTGGCAATAATTATCATTTGCATCAAGTTTAGATATATCTATTTACCGTTCACGAAGGCAATCGATGATGACAAAAACCAAAGCAGACAAGTACCCGCAGCGTGTCCGCAATGAGCTGCGTTTCCGTGAGCTGACGGTGCTGCGCGTGGAGCGCGCAGGCGCGGCGTTCCAGCGTATCGTGCTGGGAGGCGAGGCGCTGGAAGGCTTCGCCTCTCACGGCTTTGACGACCATACCAAGCTTTTTTTCCCCGAGCCGGGCGCGGCATTTACCCCGCCGCAGGTGACCGAGGAGGGGACTGACTGGGGGGAAGGCGTGCGGCCTGCCACCCGCGACTATACGCCGCTGTACGATGCCGAACGTCACGAGCTGGCTTACGATTTCTATATCCACGATGGCGGTATCGCCAGCCGTTGGGCGCTGGAAGCAAAAGTGGGCGATAAGCTGGTGATCGGCGGCCCGCGCGGCTCGCTGGTGGTGCCGGAAGATTATGCCTGGCAGCTGTATGTTTGCGATGAGTCCGGCATGCCGGCGCTGCGCCGTCGTCTGCTGGGATTACGCCAGCTGCCGGCGAGGCCGCAGGTGACGGCCATCGTTACTATCGCCGATGCGTCGTATAAAGATTATCTGGCGGATCTCGACGGCTTTAACATCGAGTGGGTGGTGGGCCACAATCCGGCCTTCGTCGCCGAGCGTCTGGCGCAGGTGAAGGTACCGGCGGAGGATTATTTTATCTGGCTGACCGGCGAAGGCGCGGTGGTGAAATCGCTGCTGGCGCGCTTTGAAGACGAGAGCATCGATCAGCAGCTGGTGCGTTCCCAGGCGTACTGGCACAGCAAGTAAAAAGCCATCGTGGTAAAAGCCGGATAGCGGCGCGTCGCGCCTTATCCGGGCTACCGGCGGTGCCGTTTTTTGTCGGGTGGCGGCTTACGCCTTACCCGACCTGCTATTCGGCGGTGTTACGTCGCCCCGGTAAGCGCAGCGCCACCGGGGAAGGCTTAGCGTTCCGCCAGCGCCTTAAACACCATCGCCACCGCGTGGGCGCCGGGGTCCATGTTGCCGAGCAGGCTATCGCTGTTGAGATAGGACGCGCGTCCGGCGCCGGCTTTGCTTGACTGGCAGGTGCGATCCGCCCCGGCCTGCGCCGCGGCGAAAGCGGCCTGCAGATTCTCCGGTTCGGCCAGCAGCGCCGCCAGGGCCGGCTGCAGAGCGTCGATCATCGTCCGGTCTCCCTCATCGGCGCCGCCGTAAAACTTCATCTGTTCCAGACCGGCGTTCAGCGCCTCGGCCACGCTGGCGCCTTGCCCCAGCTTCTGCCCGGCAGCGGTGAAGAAGATAGACATCAATACCCCGCTGGAGCCGCCCATCACCACCGTCAGGCGTTCGCCGATCAGCGCGAAGAGCGTTGGCAGATCGTTCAGGGGCAGCTGCTGACGCTCGAGCCGCTCGGCAATTTCGCGCGCCCCGGCGGCGAAGGTGGAGCCGGTATCGCCGTCGCCTACTTTGGCATCCAGCGCGTTGAGATGTTCTTCAAGATCGATGAGGGCGCCGGTCACCTGCGCCACGTAATCGCCCACCTGTGGGTTGGCCGAGGGCGTAAAATCCACCCGGGCGCTGTCGAGGGTGGACGGCACGACGTTGATAGTCCGCGGCTGCACCGGCTTCTGCCAGCTGGCGGTTTCCACATCCGAAAGCAGCGCTTTCTCAATACTCTCCTCCAGTACGATGGTGGTCAGCGAGAAGCCTTTCATATCCAGCGCCGTCACCAGCGAGGCCGGGCCTATTAACCAGTCAATGCGCGCCTGCAGCGGGGTGTTGGCCAGCTCGCGGGTCAGAATCGCCATCTCAGCCACCGACACGCCGCCGAGGTTATTGAGCATCACCGCCAGGCGGCCGGTTTCCGGTAGGGCGGCGGTCAGTTTTTCCACCATCAGGTTAACGATTTCTGCACTGTTTTGCGTGGCGATCGTCGAGGCGCCCGGCTCACCGTGGATGCCCATTCCCAGCTCGGCGTGACCGGCCTGATGGCGCGGCGCGCTGTCGGCTTCCTGCGGCAGGTGGCAGCTGGCCAGCGCCACCCCGATGCTGGCGGTATGGCTGGCGGCGTATTGCGCTTCACGCAGGACGGTGGCGAGGTTGAAGCCGCGCTCGGCGAAATAGCCCGCCACTTTATGCACCAGAATGGTCCCGGCGATGCCGCGCGGCTGTTTGTTATCCGGCAGCGAAATATCGTCGCCGACGATCAGCATCTCCACGTTGTAGCCGAGTCGGCGCGCTTTCTCCGCCGCCAGACCGAAGTTAAGCCGATCGCCGGTGTAGTTTTTGACGATCAGCAGGCAGCCCGCCTCGCCGGTCACTGCCTGAATGGCGGTGAGCACCGCGTCGACGCTCGGCGAGGCGAACAGATCGCCGCAGACCGCGGCGGTCAGCATGCCTTTACCAATAAAGCCGACGTGCGCCGGTTCATGGCCGGCGCCGCCGCCGGAGATCACCGCCACGTTGTTTTTATTCAGATCGCGACGGACCACCACCCGGATCGCCGGGTCGCTCTCCAGACGGGCGAGGTTATTCCACGGGCTGGCGATAATGGTACCCTCAATCACATCGTTGACGAGGCTGGCGCGCTGGTTAAAAAAGAATTGAGACATAGTGGTTCCTGAAGAGTAAGCGAAAACTCACCCTCCGGAGGCAGGCCCCCGGAGCGGTAACGGTCAACGTGAATTTTAGTCACGGATAAGGCGCTGGTGGCGCATATCGAGCACGATAGTCTCGCCGGGCTGCACGCTGTTCAGCGCCTCGCCCTGCTGGCTCAGCCAGGCGATCCCCGCCGCGCGGGCGATAATCGCGCCGTGAGCCTGTTCGCTGCCATCGCGCAGGCACAGGCCTTTAACGAAGCTGGCATCCAGCTGTAAGACGGTTGAGGGATAAATGTTGTCGGCAATAATAATTGTTGGCTCGCCGGGCGTCGGCACTCTCTCCTGAACGCCCTGCAGATGGCGCAGGGTGCGCTGCAAAATATCTTCGATATCGATATAGCGCGCCTGCAGGTAGGGGTCATCCAGCTGGCGATACTGCTGGCTGAGCTCCATCAACACCTGATGCCATGCCCATTCCGCCGTGCATTGTTCGGTGAGCAGACGATCGTTGGCGGCATCAAACAGATCGTCATCGTCGAGCAGGGTGTGGTGCCCGGCGAAGATCGCCGCGATATCGGCGTGAAATTTATTTTCCGCCAGCTCGGTCAGGGCGATAAGATCCGCCAGCGTCTGGTCAATGGCCTGGCGCAGGCGCTGCTGCTCGCGGGCGGCATCGGCGGCAGCCGGGCGGAGCGGCTGGATCAGGGCCAGCGGATAGCGCAGGGCAGCGCCTTCGACGCGCTCGGGCGTTGCCGGAGCCGCTGCCGGTTGCGCCGCAGGCGATTCACCGAAGTTATCGGCGGCCAGCGCCTGAAACGCCGCCAGCGCCGCGTCGGCATCCGGACCGCGGGCCAGCAGGCGCAGCTTATCGTTGCGGCGGACCTGCAATAGCGCGATTTGGTTGAGGCTGTCCGGTTTGACGCACTTCCCGTTTTTCTCCAGCAGCAGATCGGCGTTAAAGCCCGCCAGCGCGGCGACCAGCTTCGACGCCGGACGCACGTGCAGGCCGTTATGATTGTTAATAATGACTGACACCGATTTTGTGTCGCCGTCGTCGGCAAGCATCGGCGCCGGCGCGGCGTCAGAAGTTGGCGAAGGTAAACCCAGCTGAACCCGCTTGGCCTCCAGGGCGCTCATGGCGTCGGCGATCACCTTGTCGATCCCGGCGCCGGAGGCAGCGCTGACGGTGGCCGCCAGCGTCCCTTCCACCAGCGGCGCGGCGCACAGTCGCACCTTCGCGGCAATCGCCGGATCGAGCAGATCGAGGGCGGTTTCGGCGCTGAGCAATGCGCTGCCGATATCCATCATCACCAGCACGTGATCGGTATCGGCCACGGATTCGATCGCCTCCATGACTTTAAGCGGATCGGTGCCGATCGGGCTGTCGGGATCGTCGATCCCGGCGGCGATCGCCAGTTTGCAGCCATCGTTGATTAACATCTGCCGGGCCAGTTCTCCGACACCTTCGCCCAGCCGGGCGCTATGAGAAACAATAACCAGGTTTACCATCGCGATTTCCTTACTCTTTGGCGGCGGCGGCCAGCATCTGAACCATAAACAGCACCGAGGTCGCGCCGGGATCCTGATGTCCGATGCTGCGCTCGCCGAGATAGCTGGCGCGGCCTTTACGCGCCTGCATAGTGATGGTGGCGTGGGCCGCACGCTCGGCCACTTCGCAGGCGGCATCCAGCGCGGCGGCGATCGACAGGTGCTGCTCGCTGGACTGGCGCAGGGAGTCCACCACCGGCAGCCAGACGTCGCACATGGTTTTATCCCCTGGCTCCGCTTTGCCGCGGTTGACGACACCGTCCGCACCTTCGCGGATCATCAGGTACAGCTCGTCGAGCGTCAGGCTCTGGTGGGCCTGGGTCACCTGCGCGGCGCGAATGAAGAAGGTGCCGAACAGCGGGCCGCTGGCGCCGCCGACGTTGGAGAGCAGCGTCATGCCGGTGTTTTTGAGGATAAAGCCAATATCTTTATCGGCAATCGACGGCAGCTTTTCGACCACTTTACTGAAACCGCGGTGCATATTGAGACCGTGGTCGGCGTCGCCAATCTCTTTATCGAGGCCGGTGAGAAAATCGCTCTCTTTGGTGAAAATATCGCCGCAGCGGTACAGCCAGTCGACGATTTGCGTTCTGTTCAGTGACATGTCGTGCTCCTTAGTTTCCCCAGTTCAGCGCCGGGGTGTGAACCGGGGCGTCCCATAGCGTCAGCGTCTCGTCATCCACTTTCAGCAGAGTGATGGAGAAGCCCGCCATATCCAGCGAAGTACAGTAGCTGCCGATGAGGTTGCGTTCGATGATGATGCCGGACGCTTCGCAGCGCTGGGCAAGGCGGTTATACACGCCATACAGTTCGGAAAGCGGAGTGGCGCCGAGGTTATTAACCAGCGCGATAACCCGGTCGCCGTTTTGCAGCGCGTTTTTGCTCTGCTGCACTTCCTGCCACGCGCCCTTGACGGTATCCCACTGGCGCAGCGTGCGGCTGTAAGCGCCGTTTTCCAGCAGGGTATCGAACATCTCATCGACGGTTTGGTCCAGCGAGCTGAAGCGGCGGCGGTCGATGCCCGGCTCGCCGTGAATGCCGACGCCGAACTCCATCTCGTCATCTTTCAGCGTAAAGGAGGGCTGCCCGGCAGCCGGTACGGTGCAGGCGCCGAGGGCGATACCAATCGAGTGGCCGAGATTGTTCAGGCGGCGGCCCAGTTCAGCGCAGGCTTCCAGCGAGTCGCCGCGCTCGGCGGCGGCGCCGACCAGTTTTTCGATCAGTACGGTGTTGGCGACGCCGCGACGACCGGCGGTATAGAGGCTGTCTTTCACCGCCACGTCGTCGTCGACCACCACGGTGGTGACTTTAATGCCGCTCTCATGCAGCAGCTCGGTGGCGGTCTCAAAATTCAGGATGTCGCCGGTATAGTTTTTGATAATTAGCAAGACGCCTTCGCCGCCGTCAATTTGCATCGCGCATTCAAACATTTTGTCCGGCGTCGGCGAGGTGAAGATTTCCCCCGGACAGGCGCCGGAGAGCATGCCCTGGCCGATATAGCCGCAGTGCATCGGTTCATGTCCGCTGCCGCCGCCGGAGAGCAGGGCCACCTTGCCAGCCACCGGCGCGTCGGTGCGGGTCACATACAGCGGGTCCTGATGCAGGGTCAGCTGCGGATGGGCTTTAGCCAGCCCCTGTAATTGTTCATTCAGTACATCTTCAACACGGTTAATCAGCTTTTTCATTATTCAGTGCTCCGTTGGAGAAGGTTCGATGCCGCCTCTCTGCTGGCGGAGGCAGTCATCGCGTAGGGGTATCGTCTGACGGTGGAGCGTGCCTGGCGATATGATGATTCTGGCTGAGCGGACGAAAAAAAGAATGCCCCGACGATCGGGTTTCATTACGAAACATTGCTTCCTGATTTTGTTTCTTTATGGAACGTTTTTGCTGAGGATATGGTGAAAATGCGAGCTGGCGCGCTTTTTTTCTTCTGCCATAAGCGGCGGTCAGGATAGCCGGCGAAGCGGGTGGGAAAAAATTTTTTGCTGATTTTCTGCCGACTGCGGGAGAAAAGGCGGTCAAACACGGAGGATTGTAAGGGCATTATGCGGCAAAGGAGCGGATCGGGATCGCAATCCTGACAGAGACTAGGGTTTTTTGTTCCAATATGGAACGTAAAAAATTAACCTGTGTTTCATATCAGAACAAAAAGGCGAAAGATTTTTTTGTTCCCTGCCGGCCCTACAGTGATCGCACTGCTCCGGTACGCTCCGTTCAGGCCGCGCTTCACTGGCCGGCGCGGATAACGCCAGGGCTCATCATGTCTACATGCGCACTTATTTGAGGGTGAAAGGAATGCTAAAAGTTATTCAATCTCCAGCCAAATATCTTCAGGGTCCTGATGCTGCTGTTCTGTTCGGTCAATATGCCAAAAACCTGGCGGAGAGCTTCTTCGTCATCGCCGACGATTTCGTAATGAAGCTGGCAGGAGAGAAAGTGGTGAATGGCCTGCAGAGCCACGATATTCGCTGCCATGCGGAACGGTTTAACGGCGAATGCAGCCATGCGGAAATCAACCGTCTGATGGCGATTTTGCAAAAACAGGGCTGCCGCGGCGTGGTCGGGATCGGCGGTGGTAAAACCCTCGATACCGCGAAGGCGATCGGTTACTACCAGAAGCTGCCGGTGGTGGTGATCCCGACCATCGCCTCGACCGATGCGCCGACCAGCGCGCTGTCGGTGATCTACACCGAAGCGGGCGAGTTTGAAGAGTATCTGATCTATCCGAAAAACCCGGATATGGTGGTGATGGACACGGCGATTATCGCCAAAGCGCCGGTACGCCTGCTGGTCTCCGGCATGGGCGATGCGCTCTCCACCTGGTTCGAGGCCAAAGCTTGCTACGATGCGCGCGCCACCAGCATGGCCGGAGGACAGTCCACCGAGGCGGCGCTGAGCCTCGCCCGCCTGTGCTATGATACGCTGCTGGCGGAGGGCGAAAAGGCCCGTCTGGCGGCGCAGGCCGGGGTAGTGACCGAAGCGCTGGAGCGCATCATCGAGGCGAACACTTACCTCAGCGGCATTGGCTTTGAAAGCAGTGGCCTGGCCGCTGCCCATGCAATCCACAACGGTTTCACCATTCTTGAAGAGTGCCATCACCTGTATCACGGTGAGAAAGTGGCCTTCGGTACCCTGGCGCAGCTGGTGCTGCAGAACAGCCCGATGGACGAGATTGAAACGGTGCTGGGCTTCTGCCAGCGCGTCGGCCTGCCGGTGACGCTCGCGCAGATGGGCGTCAAAGAGGGGATCGACGAGAAAATCGCCGCGGTGGCGAAAGCTACCTGCGCGGAAGGGGAAACCATCCATAATATGCCGTTTGCGGTGACCCCGGAGAGCGTCCATGCCGCTATCCTCACCGCCGATCTGTTAGGCCAGCAGTGGCTGGCGCGTTAATTCGCGGTGGCTAAACCGCTGGCCCAGGTCAGCGGTTTTTCTTTCTCCCCTCCGGCAGTCGCTGCCGGAGGGGTTCTCTATGGTACAACGCGGAAAAGGATATGACTGTTCAGACTCAGGATACCGGGAAGGCGGTCTCTTCCGTCATTGCCCAGTCATGGCACCGCTGCAGCAAGTTTATGCAGCGCGAAACCTGGCAAACGCCGCATCAGGCCCAGGGCCTGACCTTCGACTCCATCTGTCGGCGTAAAACCGCGCTGCTCACCATCGGCCAGGCGGCGCTGGAAGACGCCTGGGAGTTTATGGACGGCCGCCCCTGCGCGCTGTTTATTCTTGATGAGTCCGCCTGCATCCTCAGCCGTTGCGGCGAGCCGCAAACCCTGGCCCAGCTGGCTGCCCTGGGATTTCGCGACGGCAGCTATTGTGCGGAGAGCATTATCGGCACCTGCGCGCTGTCGCTGGCCGCGATGCAGGGCCAGCCGATCAACACCGCCGGCGATCGGCATTTTAAGCAGGCGCTACAGCCATGGAGTTTTTGCTCGACGCCGGTGTTTGATAACCACGGGCGGCTGTTCGGCTCTATCTCGCTTTGCTGTCTGGTCGAGCACCAGTCCAGCGCCGACCTCTCCCTGACGCTGGCCATCGCCCGCGAGGTGGGTAACTCCCTGCTCACCGACAGCCTGCTGGCGGAATCCAACCGCCACCTCAATCAGATGTACGGCCTGCTGGAGAGCATGGACGATGGGGTGATGGCGTGGAACGAACAGGGCGTGCTGCAGTTTCTCAATGTTCAGGCGGCGAGACTGCTGCATCTTGATGCTCAGGCCAGCCAGGGGAAAAATATCGCCGATCTGGTGACCCTCCCGGCGCTGCTGCGCCGCGCCATCAAACACGCCCGTGGCCTGAATCACGTCGAAGTCACCTTTGAAAGTCAGCATCAGTTTGTCGATGCGGTGATCACCTTAAAACCGATTGTCGAGGCGCAAGGCAACAGTTTTATTCTGCTGCTGCACCCGGTGGAGCAGATGCGGCAGCTGATGACCAGCCAGCTCGGTAAAGTGAGCCACACCTTTGAGCAGATGTCTGCCGACGATCCGGAAACCCGACGCCTGATCCACTTTGGCCGCCAGGCGGCGCGCGGTGGCTTCCCGGTGCTGCTGTGCGGCGAAGAGGGGGTTGGGAAAGAGCTGCTGAGCCAGGCTATCCACAATGAAAGCGAACGGGCGGGCGGCCCCTATATCGCCGTCAATTGCCAGCTGTATGCCGACAGCGTGCTGGGCCAGGATTTTATGGGCAGCGCCCCTACCGACGATGAAAATGGCCGCCTGAGCCGCCTTGAGCTAGCCAACGGCGGCACCCTGTTTCTGGAAAAGATCGAGTATCTGGCGCCGGAACTGCAGTCGGCCCTGCTGCAGGTAATTAAGCAGGGCGTGCTCACCCGCCTCGACGCCCGGCGCCTGATCCCGGTGGATGTGAAGGTGATTGCCACCACCACCGTCGATCTGGCCAATCTGGTGGAACAGAACCGCTTTAGCCGCCAGCTGTACTATGCGCTGCACTCCTTTGAGATCGTCATCCCGCCGCTGCGCGCCCGACGCAACAGTATTCCGTCGCTGGTGCATAACCGGTTGAAGAGCCTGGAGAAGCGTTTCTCTTCGCGACTGAAAGTGGACGATGACGCGCTGGCGCAGCTGGTGGCCTACTCGTGGCCGGGGAATGATTTTGAGCTCAACAGCGTCATTGAGAATATCGCCATCAGCAGCGACAACGGCCACATTCGCCTGAGTAATCTGCCGGAATATCTCTTTTCCGAGCGGCCGGGCGGGGATAGCGCGTCATCGCTGCTGCCGGCCAGCCTGACTTTTAGCGCCATCGAAAAGGAAGCTATTATTCACGCCGCCCGGGTGACCAGCGGGCGGGTGCAGGAGATGTCGCAGCTGCTCAATATCGGCCGCACCACCCTGTGGCGCAAAATGAAGCAGTACGATATTGACGCCAGCCAGTTCAAGCGCAAGCATCAGGCCTAGTCTCTTCGATTCGCGCCATGGAGAACAGGGCATCCGACAGGCGATTGCTGTAGCGTTTGAGCGCGTCGCGCAGCGGATGCGCGCGGTCCATGGCCGTCAGCAGGCGTTCGAGCCGACGGGACTGGGTGCGCGCCACGTGCAGCTGGGCAGAGGCGAGATTCCTCCCCGGGATCACGAACTGTTTTAACGGGCCGCTCTCGGCCATATTGCGGTCGATAAGCCGCTCCAGGGCGGTGATCTCCTCTTCGCCGATCGTCTGGCTCAGGCGGGTCAGGCCCCGCGCATCGCTGGCCAGTTCAGCCCCCAGCACGAACAGCGTCTGCTGAATATGGTGCAGGCTTTCCCGCAGCCCGGCGTCGCGGGTCGTGGCGTAGCAGACGCCCAGTTGGGATATCAGTTCATCGACGGTGCCGTAGGCCTCGACGCGAATATGGTCTTTCTCGATGCGGCTGCCGCCGTACAGGGCGGTGGTGCCTTTATCCCCGGTGCGGGTATAGATACGATACATTCAGTTTCTCTCACTTAACGGCAGGACTTTAACCAGCTGCCCGGCGTTGGCGCCGAGCGTACGCAGATGATCGTCGCTATCGGTGACGTGTCCGGTAGCCAGCGGCGCGTCCGCCGGCAGCTGGGCATGAGTGAGGGCTATCTCGCCGGACGCGCTGAGCCCGATACCCACCCGCAGGGGCGAGCTTCTGGCCGCCAGGGCGCCCAGCGCAGCGGCGTCACCGCCTCCGTCATAGGTTATGGTCTGGCAGGGGACCCCCTGCTCCTCCAGCCCCCAGCACAGCTCATTGATGGCGCCGGCATGGTGCCCGCGCGGATCGTAAAACAGGCGTACGCCTGGCGGTGAAAGCGACATGACGGCCCCCTCGTTAACACTCAGAATGCCTGGCGGAAAATCGCGGCAATCTCCTGCTCGTTGCCTTTACGCGGGTTCGAGAACGCATTGCCGTCTTTCAGAGCCATCTCCGCCATGTAGGGGAAGTCGGCCTCTTTTACCCCCAGATCGCGCAGATGCTGCGGAATACCGATATCCATCGACAGACGCGTGATAGCGGCGATGGCTTTTTCCGCCGCGTCGAGAGTGGACAGTCCGGTGATATTTTCGCCCATCAGTTCAGCGATATCGGCGAATTTCTCCGGGTTGGCGATCAGGTTGTAGCGCGCCACATGCGGCAGCAGGACAGCGTTGGCCACGCCGTGCGGCATGTCGTACAGGCCGCCCAGCTGGTGCGCCATGGCGTGCACGTAGCCGAGGTTGGCGTTATTGAAAGCCATCCCGGCCAGCAGAGAGGCATAGGCCATGTTTTCCCGCGCCTGCAGATTGCTGCCGAGGGCCACGGCCTGGCGCAGGTTGCGGGCGATGAGGCGGATCGCCTGCATGGCGGCGGCGTCCGTCACCGGGTTAGCGTCTTTGGAGATATAGGCCTCTACGGCGTGGGTCAGGGCATCCATCCCGGTCGCCGCGGTCAGGGCGGCCGGTTTACCGATCATCAGCAGCGGATCGTTGATAGAGACCGACGGCAGGTTGCGCCAGCTGACGATCACAAACTTCACTTTGGTTTCGGTGTTGGTCAGGACGCAGTGGCGGGTGACCTCGCTGGCGGTGCCGGCGGTGGTATTGACCGCGACGATAGGCGGCAGCGGGTTGGTCAGGGTCTCGATTCCGGCATACTGGTACAGATCGCCCTCATGGGTGGCGGCGATGCCGATGCCTTTGCCGCAATCGTGCGGGCTGCCGCCGCCCACGGTGACGATGATGTCGCACTGTTCGCGGCGAAACACGGCGAGGCCGTCGCGCACGTTGGTGTCTTTCGGGTTCGGCTCGACGCCGTCAAAGATCGCCACCTCGATCCCGGCCTCCCGCAGATAATGCAGGGTTTTGTCCACCGCGCCATCTTTAATTGCCCGCAGGCCTTTGTCGGTGACCAGCAGGGCTTTTTTCCCCCCCAGCAGCTGGCAGCGTTCGCCGACTACGGAAATGGCGTTGGGGCCAAAAAAGTTAACGTTTGGCACCAGATAATCAAACATACGATAGCTCATAATATACCTTCTCGCTTCAGGTTATAATGCGGAAAAACAATCCAGGGCGCACTGGGCTAATAATTGATCCTGCTCGACCGTACCGCCGCTAACGCCGACGGCGCCAATTACCTGCTCATTAAAAATAACTGGCAGGCCGCCGCCAAAAATAATAATTCGCTGTTGGTTGGTAAGCTGCAGACCGTACAGAGATTGTCCTGGCTGGACCGCTGGCGTAATTTCATGGGTACCTTGCTTCAGGCTGCAGGCGCTCCAGGCTTTATTCAGGGAAATATCGCAGCTGGAGACGAAGGCCTCGTCCATCCGCTGGATAAGCAGCGTGTTGCCTCCGCGGTCAACTACGGAAAACACCACCGCCACGTTGATCTCAGTGGCTTTTTTTTCCACCGCCGCCGCCATTTGCTGGGCGGCGGCCAGGGTGATTGTCTGAACTTGTTGGCTCTTGTTCATCATTCTCTCCCGCACCAGGGTAACGCTGGCGCGAATAGTCAGTAGGGGGCGATAGTAAAAAACTATTACCATTCGGTTGGCTTGCTTTATTTTTGTCAGCGTTATTTTGTCGCCCGCCATGATTTAGTCAATAGGGTTAAAATAGCGTCGGCAAAACGTAATTAAGGGCGTTTTTTATTAATTGATTTATATCATTGCGGGCGATCACATTTTTTATTTTTGCCGCCGGAGTAAAGTTTCATAGTGAAACTGTCGGTAGATTTCGTGTGCCAAATTGAAACGAAATTAAATTTATTTTTTTCACCACTGGCTCATTTAAAGTTCCGCTATTGCCGGTAATGGCCGGGCGGCAACGACGCTGGCCCGGCGTATTCGCTACCGTCTGCGGATTTCACCTTTTGAGCCGATGAACAATGAAAAGATCAAAACGATTTGCAGTACTGGCCCAGCGCCCCGTCAATCAGGACGGGCTGATTGGCGAGTGGCCTGAAGAGGGGCTGATCGCCATGGACAGCCCCTTTGACCCGGTCTCTTCAGTAAAAGTGGACAACGGTCTGATCGTCGAGCTGGACGGCAAACGCCGGGACCAGTTTGACATGATCGACCGGTTTATCGCCGATTACGCGATCAACGTTGAGCGCACAGAGCAGGCAATGCGCCTGGAGGCGGTGGAAATAGCCCGCATGCTGGTGGATATTCACGTCAGCCGGGAGGAGATCATTGCCATCACTACCGCCATCACGCCGGCCAAAGCGGTCGAGGTGATGGCGCAGATGAACGTGGTGGAGATGATGATGGCGCTGCAGAAGATGCGTGCCCGCCGGACCCCCTCCAACCAGTGCCACGTCACCAATCTCAAAGATAATCCGGTGCAGATTGCCGCTGACGCCGCCGAGGCCGGGAGCCGCGGCTTCTCAGAACAGGAGACCACGGTCGGTATCGCGCGCTATGCGCCGTTTAACGCCCTGGCGCTGTTGGTCGGCTCGCAGTGCGGCCGTCCCGGCGTGTTGACGCAGTGCTCGGTGGAAGAGGCCACCGAGCTGGAGCTGGGCATGCGTGGCTTAACCAGCTACGCCGAGACGGTGTCGGTCTACGGCACTGAAGCGGTATTTACCGACGGCGATGATACGCCGTGGTCAAAGGCGTTCCTCGCCTCGGCCTACGCCTCCCGCGGGTTGAAAATGCGCTACACCTCCGGCACCGGATCCGAAGCGCTGATGGGCTATTCGGAGAGCAAGTCGATGCTCTACCTCGAATCGCGCTGCATCTTCATTACCAAAGGCGCCGGGGTTCAGGGGCTGCAAAACGGCGCAGTGAGCTGTATCGGCATGACCGGCGCTGTGCCGTCGGGCATTCGGGCGGTGCTGGCGGAAAACCTGATCGCCTCTATGCTCGACCTCGAAGTGGCGTCCGCCAACGACCAGACTTTCTCCCACTCGGATATTCGCCGTACCGCGCGCACCCTGATGCAGATGCTGCCGGGCACCGACTTTATTTTCTCCGGCTACAGCGCGGTGCCGAACTACGACAACATGTTCGCCGGCTCGAACTTCGATGCGGAAGATTTTGATGATTACAACATCCTGCAGCGTGACCTGATGGTTGACGGCGGCCTGCGTCCGGTGACCGAGGCGGAAACCATTGCCATTCGCCAGAAAGCGGCGCGGGCGATCCAGGCGGTTTTCCGCGAACTGGGGCTGCCGCCAATCGCCGACGAGGAGGTGGAGGCCGCCACCTACGCGCACGGTAGCAACGAGATGCCGCCGCGTAACGTGGTGGAGGATCTGAGTGCGGTGGAAGAGATGATGAAGCGCAACATCACCGGCCTCGATATTGTCGGCGCGCTGAGCCGCAGCGGCTTTGAGGATATCGCCAGCAATATTCTCAATATGCTGCGCCAGCGGGTCACCGGCGATTACCTGCAGACCTCGGCCATTCTCGATCGGCAGTTCGAGGTGGTGAGTGCGGTCAACGACATCAATGACTATCAGGGGCCGGGCACCGGCTATCGCATCTCTGCCGAACGCTGGGCGGAGATCAAAAATATTCCGGGCGTGGTTCAGCCTGACACCATTGAATAAGGCGGTATTCCTGTGCAACAGACAACCCAAATTCAGCCCTCTTTTACCCTGAAAACCCGCGAGGGCGGGGTGGCTTCTGCCGATGAACGTGCCGATGAAGTGGTGATCGGCGTCGGCCCTGCCTTCGATAAACACCAGCATCACACTCTGATCGATATGCCCCATGGCGCGATCCTCAAAGAGCTGATTGCCGGGGTGGAAGAAGAGGGGCTTCACGCCCGGGTGGTGCGCATTCTGCGCACGTCCGACGTCTCCTTTATGGCCTGGGATGCGGCCAACCTGAGCGGCTCGGGGATCGGCATCGGTATCCAGTCGAAGGGGACCACGGTCATCCATCAGCGCGATCTGCTGCCGCTCAGCAACCTGGAGCTGTTCTCCCAGGCGCCGCTGCTGACGCTGGAGACCTACCGGCAGATTGGCAAAAACGCCGCGCGCTATGCGCGCAAAGAGTCACCTTCGCCGGTGCCGGTGGTGAACGACCAGATGGTGCGGCCGAAATTTATGGCCAAAGCCGCGCTATTTCATATCAAAGAGACCAAACATGTGGTGCAGGACGCCGAGCCCGTCACCCTGCACGTCGACTTAGTAAGGGAGTGACCATGAGCGAGAAAACCATGCGCGTGCAGGATTATCCGTTAGCCACCCGCTGCCCGGAGCATATCCTGACGCCTACCGGCAAACCATTGACCGATATTACCCTCGAGAAGGTGCTCTCTGGCGAGGTGGGCCCGCAGGATGTGCGGATCTCCCGCCAGACCCTTGAGTACCAGGCGCAGATTGCCGAGCAGATGCAGCGCCATGCGGTGGCGCGCAATTTCCGCCGCGCGGCGGAGCTTATCGCCATTCCTGACGAGCGCATTCTGGCTATCTATAACGCGCTGCGCCCGTTCCGCTCCTCACAGGCGGAGCTGCTGGCGATCGCCGACGAGCTGGAGCACACCTGGCATGCGACAGTGAATGCCGCCTTTGTCCGGGAGTCGGCGGAAGTGTATCAGCAGCGGCATAAGCTGCGTAAAGGAAGCTAAGCGGAGGTCAGCATGCCGTTAATAGCCGGGATTGATATCGGCAACGCCACCACCGAGGTGGCGCTGGCGTCCGACGACCCGCAGGCGAGGGCGTTTGTTGCCAGCGGGATCGTTGCGACGACGGGCATGAAAGGGACGCGGGACAATATCGCCGGGACCCTCGCCGCGCTGGAGCAGGCCCTGGCGAAAACACCGTGGTCGATGAGCGATGTCTCTCGCATCTATCTTAACGAAGCCGCGCCGGTGATTGGCGATGTGGCGATGGAGACCATCACCGAGACCATTATCACCGAATCGACCATGATCGGTCATAACCCGCAGACGCCGGGCGGGGTGGGCGTTGGCGTGGGGACGACTATCGCCCTCGGGCGGCTGGCGACGCTGCCGGCGGCGCAGTATGCCGAGGGGTGGATCGTACTGATTGACGACGCCGTCGATTTCCTTGACGCCGTGTGGTGGCTCAATGAGGCGCTCGACCGGGGGATCAACGTGGTGGCGGCGATCCTCAAAAAGGACGACGGCGTGCTGGTGAACAACCGCCTGCGTAAAACCCTGCCGGTGGTGGATGAAGTGACGCTGCTGGAGCAGGTCCCCGAGGGGGTGATGGCGGCGGTGGAAGTGGCCGCGCCGGGCCAGGTGGTGCGGATCCTGTCGAATCCCTACGGGATCGCCACCTTCTTCGGGCTAAGCCCGGAAGAGACCCAGGCCATCGTCCCCATCGCCCGCGCCCTGATTGGCAACCGTTCCGCGGTGGTGCTCAAGACCCCGCAGGGGGACGTGCAGTCGCGGGTGATCCCGGCGGGCAACCTCTACATTAGCGGCGAAAAGCGCCGCGGAGAGGCCGATGTCGCCGAGGGCGCGGAAGCCATCATGCAGGCGATGAGCGCCTGTGCTCCGGTACGCGACATCCGCGGCGAACCGGGCACTCACGCCGGCGGCATGCTTGAGCGGGTGCGCAAGGTAATGGCGTCCCTGACCGACCATGAGATGAGCGCGATATACATCCAGGATCTGCTGGCGGTGGATACGTTTATTCCGCGCAAGGTGCAGGGCGGGATGGCCGGCGAGTGCGCCATGGAGAATGCCGTCGGGATGGCGGCGATGGTGAAAGCGGATCGTCTGCAAATGCAGGTTATCGCCCGCGAACTGAGCGCCCGACTGCAGACCGAGGTGGTGGTGGGCGGCGTGGAGGCCAACATGGCCATCGCCGGGGCGTTAACCACTCCCGGCTGTGCGGCGCCGCTGGCGATCCTCGATCTCGGCGCCGGCTCGACGGATGCGGCGATCGTCAACGCGGAGGGGCAGATAACGGCGGTCCATCTCGCCGGGGCGGGGAATATGGTCAGCCTGTTGATTAAAACCGAGCTGGGCCTCGAGGATCTTTCGCTGGCGGAAGCAATAAAAAAATACCCGCTGGCCAAAGTGGAAAGCCTGTTCAGTATTCGTCACGAGAATGGCGCGGTGGAGTTCTTTCGGGAAGCCCTCAGCCCGGCGGTGTTCGCCAAAGTGGTGTACATCAAGGAGGGCGAACTGGTGCCGATCGATAACGCCAGCCCGCTGGAAAAAATTCGTCTCGTGCGCCGGCAGGCGAAAGAGAAAGTGTTTGTCACCAACTGCCTGCGCGCGCTGCGCCAGGTCTCACCCGGCGGTTCCATTCGCGATATCGCCTTTGTGGTGCTGGTGGGCGGCTCATCGCTGGACTTTGAGATCCCGCAGCTTATCACGGAAGCCTTGTCGCACTATGGCGTGGTCGCCGGGCAGGGCAATATTCGGGGAACAGAAGGGCCGCGCAATGCGGTCGCCACCGGGCTGCTACTGGCCGGTCAGGCGAATTAAACGGGCGCTCGCGCCAGCCTCTCTCTTTAACGTGCTATTTCAGGATGCCGATAATGAACCAGACTTCTACCTTAACCGGGCAGTGCGTGGCCGAGTTTCTTGGCACCGGATTGCTCATTTTCTTCGGCGCGGGCTGCGTCGCTGCGCTGCGGGTCGCCGGGGCCAGCTTTGGTCAGTGGGAGATCAGTATTATCTGGGGCCTTGGCGTCGCCATGGCCATCTACCTGACGGCCGGTGTCTCCGGCGCGCACCTTAATCCGGCGGTGACCATTGCCCTGTGGCTGTTCGCCTGTTTTGAACGCCGCAAGGTGCTGCCGTTTATTGTTGCCCAGACGGCCGGGGCCTTCTGCGCCGCCGCGCTGGTGTATGGGCTCTATCGCCAGCTGTTTCTCGATCTTGAACAGAGTCAGCATATCGTGCGCGGCACTGCCGCCAGTCTTAACCTGGCCGGGGTCTTTTCCACGTACCCGCATCCACATATCACTTTTATACAAGCGTTTGCCGTGGAGACCACTATCACGGCAATCCTGATGGCGATGATCATGGCCCTGACCGACGACGGCAACGGAATTCCGCGCGGGCCGCTGGCGCCGTTGCTGATTGGCTTGCTGATCGCCGTGATCGGCGCGTCGATGGGGCCGCTAACCGGCTTTGCGCTGAATCCGGCGCGCGACTTCGGCCCAAAACTGTTTACCAGTCTGGCCGGGTGGGGCTCGATCGCTTTTACCGGTGGCCTAGCGATCCCTTACTTTCTGGTGCCGCTGCTGGCGCCGGTGGTGGGGGCGATTATCGGGGCGTTTTTGTATCGCAAGCTTATCGGCCGCCATCTGCCGTGCGAATGCGGTATCGATGAGTAAAGCGGGACCCGCCGCAGCGCGGCGGGTTTCCCCGGCCTGATGCCGGGGGGGTTATTTTTTGATGACCGCGCTGAGATCGCCAAGTTTAGCGGCGGGGTTCTTGTGGCACTCCTGCAGCATTTTCGGTACCGAAACGGTCTCGACTTCATGCCAGTCAACATAGTCGCCGCCGCTAAAGTCGGTGTTGCGATTCACTACCCAGAAGGCCACCGGGGTCATGCTTTTTGGGTTCATATCCATAAATTCCTGACAGGTCATATTCTGCGGCGTGGTTTCCTCAACCGCGAACGCCGGGCTGGTCATCAGACAGAATGTGGTAGCCGCCACGGTCAATACGAGTGCTTTAGGTAAATTCATTTTCTTCTCCAGTGACAAAATAGGGCTTAAGCCTCAGCGTGCTTCATTTTATTGCGCAGGACCAACAAGCCGATGGCGCTAAATATCATTTCAACGCCGATAAAGGCGGTAATAAATAACCAGCTTTGCTGCGGGTTCATGGCCAGCCACAGGCAAGCGATAAGTAAATCCAACAGGCCGATAAAAATATTCCAGCCAGCGCCGCTTTGTTGGCGGGTTTGACATCCGTTAACGATGCGGGAAATACCGCCGAGAACAAATAAAAAGCCAAATAAAATGGCCAGACTGCTCATACCCTTGAGAGGATTGACGACAAAGCTCAGGCCGAGCACGATCCAGGCGATGGCGAAGATCAGCGCCACCAGGCGTGATTTCCAGTGCTGCTGGCGGAAGACAATCAGGCTGTACAGCGAATAGAAGCCGCAGATCATCAATAACATGCCGGTTACTGTGGCGAGATACCAGCCGGCGACCAACGGCCAGGCCAGACAACAGGCTCCGCAGATAAACAGCAATACCGCCATCAGGCAGGCATGCCGTTTATATCGAATGAAGACGCGTGGGCTAAACGCATTTAAGGTGTAATGGCTAAACATAAACATAATTGCTCCGCAGATCCCGGTTGGCGGCCTGACGCTGAATAAAAAGCGTGAGGGTTTATTCAGCGGGCCAAAAGAAAGGTCTGAGGAAAATAGTAGGCCGCGCGATCGGCAGGCGTAAATAAGAGCGCCGAGGCCACTTTATACGCCTGGTCTGACAGCTGTCAGACCAGGCCCGCAATATTACTTCCGGGCTCTGATTCTCAATGCCCGCGATATTTTTTAAGCTGGCTGCGTTTGGTGATGCTTACCGATTTTAATCAGGAGTCAACGATGAAAAAAGTCATTCTGGCGAGCCTGCTGGCAACCATGATGAGTACCTCTCCGGTATGGGCAACAGATAGCGCGACGGCAGCGCCAGCCGCGGCAGCCACGACGCAGGTACAGAAAGAAGCCGCCGATGTGCTGCAGGTGGCGGTGCAGGGCGCGAATGCGATGCGCGACATCCAGTTCGCCCGTCTGGCGCTGTTCCATGGCCAGCCGGATAGCGCCAAAAAACTGACAGACGACGCCGCCGCGCTGCTGGCCGCCGATGATGCCAGCTGGGCGAAGTTTGTGAAAACTGATGCTAAAGCCAAAATGATCGCCGATCGCTATGTGATCATTAACGCCTCTATCGCCCTGTCTGAAGACTATGTGGCCACGCCGGAAAAAGAGAGCGCTATCCAATCCGCCAACGAAAAGCTGGCGAAAGGCGATCAGAAAGGGGCTATCGATACCCTGCGTCTGGCCGGTATTGGCGTGATTGAGAACCAGTATCTGATGCCGCTTAACCAGACCCGTAAGGCGGTAGCGCAGGCGCAAGAACTGCTGAAAGCCGGTAAATATTACGAAGCGAATCTGGTGCTGAAGGGCGCTGAAGAGGGCATTGTGGTGGATAGCGAGATGCTGGTGGCAGGCAACTGATACTTGTTCCACCCTGAGAGAGCGCAGAGGAAAAAACTGACAAGGATGTCCCCTTAACGCTCGGGCAGGCGGACTGCCCGAGCGGAACGGCTAGCGGCCGATCAGGGCGTCGATTTCGCCATCGATCTCGCGCATGACGCCGGTGATGCGCTGTACCACCTCCAGACAGCTTGCCGGCGTCAGCGAATCAGGCCGCTTTGCCTCAAAAGGGGCGCACAGTTGTTGTAGCGCAGTAATCCCCAGAATTTGTGCTGAACCGTGCAGACGGTGCAGCGCCCGCAGAAAAATCTGCGGCTCATGCCGGGCGATTGCCTGTCCGGCAGCCTGTAAATCCGCGGCCGACGCATCGCGGAACGTCTCCAGCATCTCATTCATCAGCGCCTGGTCTCCCCCCGTATTCTCGCTCAGCACGCTGAGCTTCAGGTGCCGGGTAGCGTGAGGTGATGCGCGGCCCACCGCTAAACGGCTGAGCTCATGACTCAGCGTCTGGACCGACACCGGCTTAAACAGACACATATTCATGCCGCTGGCCAGACACGCCTCCCGCGACTGCGGCAGCGCGCTGGCAGTCACGCCCCAAATTACCAGGCCCGGATAGCGACGGCGTAGCGAGGCCGCCAGCGCCAGGCCATCTTTCTTCGGCATATTGAGGTCCGTTATCAGCAGATCGTAATGTTTGCTGGCGAGCTTATTCTCTGCCTCTTCACCGTCGCAGGCTTCATCGACGCTATAGCCGATAGTGCTGAGCTGGCGCTTGAGCAGTAGCCGGTTGGTGGGGTGATCGTCCGCTATCAGTATCGCCAGCCCGGGTAGAGCTTGCGGTCTGGCGGGCGACGCCTGCGGCGCGTGGATCGCGCAGCGGCTCGCCTTGACCGGCAGCGTGATGGTGAAAGTGGTCCCCACGCCCGGACGGCTGACCATCTTCAGGCGACCCTGCATCAGCGCAACCAGCTCTTTGCAAATGACCAGCCCCAGTCCGGAGCCGGTCTGCTGTCGTCCCTGGCGCGCCTGGGCATAGCGGTGGAAGAGGGTGGCCTGCTCTGCTTCACTGATCCCGCAGCCGCTGTCGCTAACCATGAGGGCCAGCTCTCCCTGTGTCTCATTCGCCGGCGTCAGCCGGCAGGAGACCTGAATTGCGCCTTCGACGGTAAACTTCAGCGCATTGCCGATGAGATTATTGAGGATTTGCCGTAGCGCCTGCGGGTCGACCCACAGCATGTTCCCTTCCTGCAGCGCGTTATGGTAGTGCAGATCGATGCCCTTTTGCTGCGCCAGCGCGTCGAAGGTATGACACTGCTGCGACACTAACTGTGCGACATCGCTCCACTGCGGGGTAACCTGGTATTTTCCCGATTCAATCTTGTCGATATCAAGAATATTGCCGATAAGTCCCAGTAGGGTTTGCGCCGTCGATCCCGCCAGCTCGATCGCCTCTTTACGCTGGCCGCCGTTCAGCTCCGGTTTCGCCAGCAGCTCCAGAAAGCCGACGATGGCGCTCACCGGCGTGCGCAGCTCGTGGCTCATGCTGGCCAGAAAGCGGCTCTTGGCTTTTGTCGCCTGAATCGCTTTGTCTTTTTCGCGCTCCAGCGCACAGGAGAGGGCCTCCTTCTGCGCCAGCTCCTCCTCGAGCCGCTGCTGGGAGTCTTTGCGTTTGCGCACTTCCCGACACAGAGAGAGTCCCCAGCCGAGGCTGATGGCGATCAGCACCAGCGCAAAGGCGATCAGCTGGTAAAACTGGCGGCTGTACTGGCTCCAGTTCTCTATTTGCTGACTGGAGATTTTCGACCACTTCTCGGTCATCTGCAGAATATCCCGTGGCGGAATAACCTGCAGCGCTTTGTTAAGAATGGCGGCCAGCACCGGTTCATCGCGCGGGATGGCCAGCCGAATGGCCGCGACGGGGAGTCCATCAATGCGGGTGTAGTGCAGACCCTGTGGATAGTAGTGGTCGATCATATAGCGGGCGGAAAGCTCCGAGGCTACGGCGGCATCCACTTCGCCTTCCTCTACCATCTTCATGGCGACGCCAACGTTATCCGTTTCCACCCAGTTAATCAGCGGAAAACGCGCTTTCAGATCATGGGCGGCGATAGGCCCGACCGGCAGGGCGATCCGCGCCGAGCGCGTCAGCAGATGCTGGTCGGGGGCGCTGCCGCGGGCGACCAGCACAAAGGCCACGTTAATGAGCGGATCGCTGAGGGTGACGTAGGCCTGCGGCTGTGGGATCAGGGTGGCGGCGGGTATGATCGCCCAGTCCTCTTTTTCCATGCGCTTTGCCAGAGCCTGACGGTTGCGCACCAGAATAGGGTCAAACTGCAGGCCGGTCTGGAGTGAGACAATATTCAGCATATCGGCCATGATGCCGCGCAGTTCATCCTCGTTATCCACCAGGGTAAATGGCGGGAAATAGGGGTTCACCAGCAGGCGGACGCGACGATGCTTCTGCAGCCAGCGCTGCTCTTCGGGGCTAAAGGTAAGCGGGGTATTGAGAAACGACAGATCGCCACGGTTGAGCCAGTTTTGCATGATCCGCATCGCGGTGTCGCTGTCGACGGCATGGATAAAACGGTCGAGGAGTTGATGCAGCTCTGGCCGATCGTCACGGGTGACAAAGCGGTTGTGTTGCTCCTGCTGACGAAAATAGTGCGCGATAACCAGCGATTGCGAGAAATATTTCGAGATGCAGTGGCCAGTGGTGATGTTGTTGCCGATAAAATACTGATTCTCGCCGCTGACCACCGAGGCGAGAGCCTGATAGTCGCTATCATAAAGGGTGATTTTGGCGTTGGGAAACGCCTGCTGAATAATATCGAAAAAAGCGCAATCGCGGGTGCAGGCCAGCGTGACGCGGCGGTCAGTGGTCAGCGGCGGCAGAGGGGATTTCAGCGAGGTGACCAGCGTCGGCCAGGTTTTAAGCAGCGGCGCGGATTGATCCAGGCCCGGGGCGAGCGCATCCCGGTGCGCCACCTGAGTGAGCAGGGTATCCACCTGGCGGTCGGCCAGGGCGGTGAGCGCCTGCTGCTCGGTGTCATACTGGCGGATAATCACCTTCAGTCCGAGGCTGTGCGCCATCAGCGCCAGATAGTCGGCGTTAATGCCCTGATAACTTTTCTCGTCGCCGTCATAGACGATAGGTGTCCTCTCGGGAAGCCAGGTCCCGACGGTCAGCGTCGGCTGCGCCGCCAGCCATGCTTTCTCCTTACCGCTAAGCGGGATATCGATCGCCGCGATATGAGAATGGCTCTTCAGCTCCAGCTGTTTCATGGCATACGCGGCAGGCGAGAGGCTCAGCGCCAGCCCGACAACGACGGATAAAATAAGACGAACCGCCATGCCATCACCCTATTTTATTGCGTTGCGCAAAGTCATATAGCTCAAGCAGGGTGCTGCAGCCTAATTTATCCATCAGACGGACCTTATAGGTACTTACCGTTTTATTGCTGATATTCATTTTGCTGCCGATGGTGGTGTAGTCGACGCCGCTGAGAATATAGCGGAACACCTTCATCTCCTGCGTTGACAGCGTATCCAGCCGGTCCTGATCGGTGATGCCGTGGGTGCAGAAGCGTTCCAGTGAAAAGGGGAAATAGCTGTAGCCATTATTGGCTGCGTCGATTGCGGCGAGGATATTATTCATTCCCTCTTTTTTACTCACAAAACCATTTGCTCCGCAGTCGGCGCTGCGTTTGCCGTAGAACAGTTCATTCTTAGCGGAAATGATGATGATTGTTCCCTGGTAGCGGCGTTTGCGCAGCTGCTCCAGCACCTCGATACCGCTGAGCTCCGGAATATCGACGTCGACGATGAGCAGGTCAGGCTGCATGCTTTCCGCGGTCTGCACGGCATGAGCGCCGCTGTCGAGCTCTGCCGCGACGGTAATACCGTTGCTGTCGAGAATGTTGCGAATGGCGATACGTGCCAATGGATGATCGTCAATGATTATCGCATTCATGGGGGCGTAAATCCTGATATGAAAAAAGAAGGGCGATGCCTGATGCAGGTGCGGCGGGGGTTATTTTTATCGATGCCGTTATAAGGCGTAATTGTAACACAAATCGTTTTGGGCCAGGGAAATATTGTGGAGCTGAGCCAGACGAATATATTTGCATAGCTGGATGACAGCTGTAGGAACGGGCGTTCACTTGCTTCAGCGCGGTCTGCTGTTAAAAAAAATGCAAACGATTAATCTGCTCTTATTAAGGTGAGTTCTCGGGAATATCGTCCGGCGACAACTGGCAGGTAAAATAATAACAATGGCGAAAGAAAAACGCGCCTTCTGGCGAAAATGGGTTTGGAAACATCTGCTGGCAGGAATAACAGTACTGGCAATGAGTAGCGCCGCGGTGGGAAAGGATGTCGTCCCCGATGAGGCGCGGACCCGAGATATGATGCGCTGTCAGGATTATCTGCAACTGGATCCGCGCGCCTGGACGCCGATGGTGATTTGGCTGATGAACGATCCTTTTTCACTGGAGCCGCCGGAGTGGACCGACTTCCATGAAGCCGAGCTGGTGCTGACGCCGATCCTCACCGAAATCTGCCGTCAGGAGCCGGATGTCTGGCTCACCTCGCTGCGGGAACGGCTCAATTCTTATCAGCAGGTGCGGTCACTGAACTAAGCGACCGCGGTAAAACGGCAGAAAAAGTGACTAAATGCGCAGTTAGCGGCCTTCTTCTGCGCAAAGGCTCAGCAGCGGCCCGCTTTCTGCGACAGGGCGTCGCAGGTTTTGCTCGCTAGCGTCGGGTTGGCGCCGGCGCAGATGGCATCTGAGACGGTGCTACCGCCGCCCAGCGGGATCAGCCCGTAAAGCTTCGGCTCGGCGGCCTTCGTCACATAGCAGCGATGGCTGGTTTTGCCGATGGTGGCCACAAAGTTGGTTTTCACATCCTGCTGCCTCGCATCGGAAATTGTCACCTGCGAAGCATCGACATTAAAAGCAAACGCGGCGGCCTCTTTCATTTTCCGTCGTCATGGGTGGTTTAGCTACGCAACCCATTAATAACAGTGCCAGACAGGTACTGATTGATATATCCAGTATTTTCATCATTTCATCCTTTTTGTAAGTCAGCGGGTTATATATAAGAGCGGGGGGAGGAACGCGTTGATTTCGATCAGCTGGCGCAGGCTATGGTTATTATTTGGAAATTGACCTGTGTTGTTACATTTATCGTGAGTAGTATGAATTCCAGCATTGCAGGAATGAAAGATATTTTAAGACTACGTTGCGTAGTTAGACAGAAGTCAACAGGAGTGCGGCGGTTATGGGCTGCCCGAGATGCTCTGAGCAATATTTTGCTAAGGCAGAATGCTATCTGTTTTAGCGTAAGCGCAAATTTTCCCTGCGTTATAACGGACTTTTTATCCTCTTAATGGGATAGCGACAACACGCTAAGCCATGCGCGCTGCTCAGCGGTTTGTGGTGCCATTTTAAAATTCAGGAACAAAAAAGCCACTCTTTCGAGTGGCTTAATTATATGATTTTAAATCTAAAATTTGGTGGCCCCTGTTGGGTTTGAACCAACGACCAAGCGATTATGAGTCGCCTGCTCTAACCACTGAGCTAAGGGGCCGTGGCGAGGGATTATAAAGTAACTGGCGATTGCAATCCAGCGTAAAGCGCGCAGCTGCTGTTTTTATAAACAATGCATTTTCAATCCTTTATAATCATGTTTTAGCCATACAGCCGGAGAAAACATGATTAGCGATATCCTTGCGCCGGGCCTGCGCGTTGTCTTTTGCGGTATCAACCCGGGGAAGTCCTCCGCCCATACCGGCTTTCATTTTGCCCATCCTGGCAATCGCTTCTGGAAGGTCATCCATCAGGCCGGGTTCACCGATCGGCAGCTCAGGCCGGAAGAGGAGCTGCAGCTGCTGGATACGCGCTGCGGCATCACCATGCTGGTAGAGCGTCCGACGGTGCAGGCCAGCGAGGTCGCCTTGCAGGAGTTACGCAGCGGCGGCCGTGAGCTGGTGCGGAAAATTGAGGAGTATCAGCCGCAGGCCCTGGCGGTGCTCGGCAAGCAGGCCTTCGAGCTGGCCTTTAACCAGCGCGGCGCGAAGTGGGGGAAACAGGCTATGACCATCGGGACGACCCAGGTGTGGGTGCTGCCTAATCCCAGCGGCTTAAACCGGGCGACGCTCGATAAGCTGGTGGCGGCCTATCGTGAACTGGACGATGCCCTGGCAACCCGCGGCCAGTAGCGGAGAGAGGCGACTTTCCCGGGATGGCCACCTGAACGCCATAAAAAAAGCTCCCCGCAGGGAGCTTTTTAACAGGCTGTAGACGATGCCCCGCGACGATTAATCGTCGAGGAAGCTACGCAGCACTTCAGAACGGCTCGGGTGGCGCAGTTTACGCAGCGCCTTCGCTTCGATCTGACGGATACGTTCGCGGGTAACGTCGAACTGTTTACCCACTTCTTCCAGTGTGTGGTCGGTGTTCATGTCGATACCGAAACGCATACGCAGCACTTTCGCTTCACGAGCGGTGAGGCCGGCCAGCACGTCATGCGTTGCCGCGCGCAGGCTCTCGGTGGTCGCAGAATCCAGCGGCAGCTCGAGGGTGGTATCCTCGATGAAATCCCCCAGATGCGAATCTTCATCGTCGCCGATCGGCGTTTCCATGGAGATAGGCTCTTTGGCGATCTTCAGCACTTTACGGATTTTGTCTTCCGGCATCAGCATACGCTCAGCCAGCTCTTCCGGGGTCGGTTCACGGCCCATCTCCTGCAGCATCTGACGGGAGATACGGTTGAGCTTGTTAATGGTCTCAATCATATGCACCGGAATACGGATGGTGCGCGCCTGGTCCGCGATAGAGCGGGTGATGGCCTGACGGATCCACCAGGTGGCGTAGGTCGAGAACTTGTAGCCGCGACGGTATTCGAACTTATCGACCGCTTTCATCAGACCGATGTTGCCTTCCTGAATCAGGTCGAGGAACTGCAGACCGCGGTTGGTGTATTTCTTGGCGATAGAGATAACCAGACGCAGGTTCGCTTCAACCATCTCTTTCTTCGCACGACGGGCTTTCGCTTCGCCGATGGACATGCGACGGTTGATATCTTTAACCTGCTCGATGGTCAGGCCGGTCTCTTCTTCAATCTGCTGCAGCTTCTGCAGGCCGCGCTGCACATCTTCTTTCACTTCCAGCAGCTTCTCAGACCACGGCTTGTTCATTGCCACCGCGGCGTTGAACCAGGTTTCGCTGGTTTCGTTGCCGGTGAACAGGGTGATGAAGTTTTTCTTCGGCATTTTGCACTGCTCAACGCACAGCTTCATGATGATACGTTCCTGAGTACGAACGCGATCCATCATGCTGCGCATGCTGTTGACCAGGTAATCGAACTGCTTCGGCACCAGGCGGAACTGCTTGAAGACTTCAGACAGCTTCAGGATCTCTTCCTGGGCGGCGGCATGGCTACGACCTTTGGCTTTGATGGTGTCGCGCGTCAGCTCGTACTGGGTACGCAGCTCGGCGAATTTCTCACGGGCCAGCTCTGGGTCGATGCTGTTGTCGTCATCGCTGTTGTCGTCGGCGTCTTCATCTTCGTCTTCGTCTTCGTCGTCATCCATCTCTTCCTGAGACAGCTCGGAGCCAACGTGGGTGGCGGTTGGCGCCATATCTTCTTCGGCGTTCGGATCGACGAAACCGGTGATCAGATCGGACAGACGGGCTTCTTCCGCTTCAACGCGGTCGTACTGCTCAAGCAGGTAGGTGATCGCTTCCGGATATTCGGCAACGGAGCACTGCACCTGATTGATGCCGTCTTCGATGCGTTTGGCGATGTCAATTTCGCCTTCACGGGTCAGCAGCTCTACGGTACCCATTTCACGCATGTACATACGCACCGGGTCGGTCGTGCGCCCGATTTCGGATTCCACGCTGGAGAGCACCTGCGCGGCGGCTTCGGCAGCATCTTCATCCGCGGTGTTTTCGGCAAGCATCAGATCATCGGCATCCGGTGCTTCTTCCATCACCTGAATACCCATGTCGTTGATCATTTGGATGATGTCTTCGATCTGATCGGAATCGACGATATCTTCCGGCAGATGGTCATTGACCTCGGCATAGGTCAGATAGCCTTGCTCCTTACCACGTTGGACAAGAAGCTTCAGCTGTGACTGCGGGTTTTGCTCCATAAGACGGTATCCACACTTAATTCGTTTGATTGGTGTCGGCAGACGGGCTGTCGACATTTAAAGCGAGGGCGTACTTATATTATTGCCGCTGCGCCTCTGCGCGGCTGTCGGGGGCTTCCCGATCGATACTCGGCACTTAAGCCGTTAAATACTTTTCCTTCACGTTGTTCTGCGTTTTCTTACTGCTTTGATACAACGTGAAGGATATTGTCTGTCATTTATTTTTTCGCCAGCTCCTGGCTGATGGTCCAGAGCTCCCGGCGTTCTTCACTGCTTAAACCGTGTGTGCGATCGCGAGCTATCAACTCTTCCTGTCGCAGTTCCAGCAGTGAATCAAACATATGGTTGAGCGAGTCGGTGAAGGTTTGTTCAGCGATGTCTTTATCTGCTATATCGTCCCACATCGACAGTTTTTCAAGGGTTGCCGCCTCTTTTGTGCCGCGATATTGCTCTAAAAGTTGCCCGGTTGTCAGACCAGGCTGCGCCAGACAGCTCTTCACCAGTTCGCTGAACAGGCTCAGTCCCGGCATTTTGCGCGAGTCCAGTCCCTCCAGCGGCGGGACTAACGGCGCCAGATCCGGGTTTTGCACCAGCAGTCCTATCAGTATACGCATGGTCGTGCGTTTTAGCTGCGGTGCGGGACGCGGCGCGCCATTTTCCGCCTGTTTTGGCATTAATCGTTCAAGCTGCGCGTCATCTAAAATGCCCAGCTTATTGCCCAACTCCTGACGCAAATAGATGCGCAGCGTTTCGCCCGGGACCTGGGTTATCAGCGGCAGCGCCAGCGTGCTCAGCTGCGCGCGCCCGTCCGGAGTACTCAGATCGACCTGCGGCAGCAGGCTGTTAAACAAGAACGTGGAGAGCGGCTGAGCCTGCTCCATCCGCGCCTCGAACGCCGCTTTGCCCTCTTTACGCACCAGCGTATCCGGGTCTTCGCCGTCAGGCAGAAACATAAAGCGTAGCTGGCGACCATCGGTCATGTACGGCAGCGCCGTCTCCAGCGCGCGCCAGGCGGCATCGCGGCCGGCCCGGTCGCCGTCGTAGCAGCAGATGACGTTATTCGTCACCCGGAACAGCAGCTGGATATGGTCGGCCGTGGTCGAGGTACCCAGCGAGGCCACGGCATAATTAATGTCGTACTGCGCCAGCGCCACGACGTCCATATACCCTTCGACAACCAGCAAACGCGGTGGTTCGGGGTTATCCTGCTGCGCTTCATACAGGCCATACAGCTGGCGGCCTTTATGGAATATGTCGGTTTCCGGGGAGTTCAGATACTTCGGCAGGGCATCGCCCAGCACCCGTCCGCCAAACCCAATCACCCGGCCTCGCTTATCGCGGATGGGGAACATCACCCGTTCGCGGAAGCGGTCGTAACTGCGTCCCTGATCGTTGGTGACCAGCATGCCGGCATCAATAAGCGACTGGCGGTTTTCCTGATTGCCGCCAAACCGTTTTAAAACGTTATCCCAACCTGGGGGAGCATAGCCGATGGCAAAGCGCGTAATCACCTCGCTGCTTAACCCCCGTTTCGCCAGGTACTGGCGCGCAGGATCGGCGGCGGGCTGCATCAGAGACTGTTGATAAAACGCATTCAGACCATCCAGTAACTGGTAGAGGTTCTGCCGTTGATGGCGCTCTATCTGGCTGGGTCCGTTGCCTGCTTCATAAGGCACTTCGAGGTTGTGCATGGCGGCCAGCTCTTCGACCGTTTCCACGAACTCGAGCTTGTCGTAGTTCATCAGGAAGTCGATAGCATTGCCGTGCGCCCCGCAGCCGAAGCAGTGGTAAAACTGTTTTTCACCGTTGACGGTGAAAGAGGGGGTTTTTTCGTTATGGAACGGACAGCACGCGTGAAAATTTTTGCCCTGCTTTTTCAGCTTTACCCGCGCATCGATCAGATCGACGATGTCGGTTCTGGCAAGCAGATCGCTAATAAATACACGTGGAATTCGTCCAGCCATAAGCCCCGTTATTTCTGATGACTATAAACGAAAATAAGCCGCGCATTCCTTTCGGAAGCACGGCCTTACAACTACAACTCGGTCTGAATTGAGAGCGTCGCTCTCAACAGATTAGTACAGACGAGTACGGCGTGCGTTTTCGCGAGCCAGTTTCTTCGCGTGACGTTTCACTGCAGAAGCTTTAGCGCGCTTACGTTCGGTAGTCGGTTTTTCATAGAACTCACGACGACGAACTTCCGCCAGAACACCTGCTTTTTCGCAGGAACGCTTGAAGCGACGCAGAGCTACGTCGAACGGCTCGTTTTCACGTACTTTAATTACCGGCATGTGCCTCTCACCTTTGATTAATTCGGTTTGCCGCTGGCCGCAATGCCAGCTTATTTCAAAATGGTGCGGAATTTTACTGCAACTACTGCTGCTTTGTAAAGCACCGGCGCCTTTTTTGAAAGGGACTTTTATAAGGGTGAGGAGTATACACGAAGAGAGCACCAGGGGTGAGCAAAGTTTTACATCGCCGGTCATTGGACCTACACTGCGCGGTATTGAAGCGAGGTAAAACAACTCATGCGTGTACTGGGCATTGAAACATCCTGCGATGAAACCGGCATCGCGATTTATGACGACCAGCAAGGTCTGTTAGCCAACCAATTGTATAGTCAGGTGAAACTGCATGCGGATTACGGCGGCGTGGTGCCGGAGCTGGCATCGCGCGACCACGTGCGCAAAACGGTGCCGCTGATCCAGGCGGCGCTGAAAGAAGCCGGTCTGACGGCGAAAGATATCGACGCCGTCGCCTATACGGCGGGTCCAGGCCTGGTCGGCGCGCTGCTGGTCGGGGCGACCGTTGGCCGGTCGCTGGCCTTCGCCTGGAACGTGCCGGCGATCCCGGTACACCATATGGAAGGGCACCTGCTGGCGCCGATGCTGGAAGATAACCCGCCGGCGTTCCCGTTCGTCGCGCTGCTGGTTTCCGGCGGCCACACCCAGTTGATTAGCGTCACCGGTATTGGTCAGTATGAACTGCTGGGCGAGTCGATTGACGATGCGGCGGGCGAAGCCTTTGATAAGACGGCGAAGCTGCTGGGACTGGATTATCCCGGCGGGCCGATGCTGTCGAAAATGGCGTCCCAGGGCACCGAAGGCCGCTTTGTCTTCCCGCGGCCGATGACCGACCGTCCGGGGCTGGACTTCAGCTTCTCCGGCCTGAAGACCTTCGCCGCCAACACCATTCGCAGCAACGGCGACGATGAGCAAACCCGCGCCGACATCGCCCGGGCGTTTGAGGATGCGGTCGTCGATACACTAATGATTAAATGTCGCCGCGCGCTGGAGCAAACCGGCTTTAAGCGTCTGGTGATGGCGGGAGGCGTGAGCGCCAACCGTACCCTGCGGGCGAAGCTGGCGGAGATGATGCAAAAACGCGGCGGCGAGGTGTTCTACGCCCGCCCTGAGTTCTGTACTGACAACGGCGCGATGATCGCCTACGCCGGCATGGTGCGTCTGCAAACCGGCGCCAAAGCCGAGCTCGGCGTGACGGTTCGCCCGCGCTGGCCGCTGGCCGAGCTGCCTGCCGCCTAACGCATCCTGAAACAGGCCGACGTCACGTCGGCCTGCCTTCCTGACTACTCCATACTTTTACACAGCGAGCAGATGGCTCCCTGATGCTTGTGCGAGTGCATCACGTCCGGGCGCTCGTACTCTTCCTCACAGCTAACGCATTGATACACGGTGGTGGAGGCATTCCCCGCCGCGTCATAGCGCGGCTCGGCGATGCCGTCATCCACCTGCTTAATATAGTAGCGCCCGCGGGTAAGGAGCCCCATCAGCGGGGTCATGACAAAGGCAACGACCAGCGCAATCAGCGGCGAGAACGGCGCCAGCGTCGCCCCCAGCAGACCGAAGAAGGCGCAGATCGACAGCCCGGCGGCCAGACCAAAGGAGACCACGCCCACCGGGTTAACGTTGTAGATCATGCCGCGACGATACTCCGGCTGCGCCGGCGCCAGCTTGAGCAAGCCTTTATTAAAGGTGATGTCGGTCGCCACCACCACGACCCAGGCGATGGCGAAGTTGGAGTAAAAGCCGAGGATCCACGACAGGGCGCTGAACATATCGCCCTCCATCAGCGCCAGGGCAATCGCCAGGTTGACCACCACAAAAATAATCCGTCCCGGATAGCGTTTGGTGGTGCGGGTCCAGGCGCTGGTCCACGCCAGCGAGCCGGAGTAGGCATTGGTGACGTTAATTTTGATCTGCGAGATCACCACCAGCACCACCGCCAGCGTCAGGGCCAGCCAGCCGGGCACCAGGTTATCGAAGACGCTAACGAACTGCTGCACCGGTTCGGTATTGTGCACCGCCGGGAAACGGGTCAACAGATAGAAGCCGAGGAAGGCGCCAATGATCTGTTTGATCGCGCCTAACACCACCCAGCCCGGGCCGGCGGAAAAGACCGCCAGCCACCAGCTTTTACGGTTCTCCGCGGTCTTAGGCGGCATAAAGCGCAGGTAATCAATTTGCTCGCCAATCTGCATGATCAGCGACAGGCATACCCCGGCGCCGAGCATGATGGCGGTAATATCCACCGTCGACGCGCTGTTTTTACCGGCGAAATGCAGGAAGCCGTCCACCAGCTGCGGATCTTTGGCAATCAGCCACACCACCGGCACCACCATCAGCACCAGCCACAGCGGCGTGGTCCACACCTGCAGGCGGGTCAGAGCTTTCATGCCATAGACCACCAGCGGGAGCACCATCAGGGTGGCGATCAGATATCCCATCCACAGCGGGATCCCGAGGCCCACCAGCAGCCCCTGGGCCATGATCGAGCCTTCGAGGGCGAAGAAGATAAAGGTGAAGCCGGCAAAAATAATGCTGGTGATCACCGAGCCGAAATAGCCGAAGCCGGCGCTGCGGGTGATCAGGTCAAGGTCAATGTTGTAGCGCGCGGCGGTGATCGCCAGCGGAATGCCGGTGAGGAAGATCACCAGCGCCGCCACCAGGATCGAATAGATGGCGTTGCTGGTGCCCCAGGCCATACCGATGCTGGCGCCGATGGAAAAGTCGGCCAGATAGGCGATGCCGCCCAGCGCGGTGACCGCGACGACGCCCGGACCCCAGCGGCGAAAGCTCAGCGGGGCGTAACGTAAGGTGTAATCTTCTAAGGTTTCCCGGGAGCCGGAAGTCCGCGTTGTCGCGGGTAATTCAGGGTTAAGATCCAGTGATGACATAGTCATTCCTTAATGGTTAGGCATGACTTGAATTAGCAAACCTTATGCCATATTGCAGGGCAGGCGTGGCGCGGAGGTGGAGGCAGGATGATATAAAGAGAGAGCAGAGGCTGCACCATCCGGACGCGCTTGCGCCCGGCTGGTGCAACAGGCCTATTTGCCAAGCATGCCTTTGTCTTCGAGGAAGGCGATAATGGTGCTCAGGCCGTCGCCCTGCTTCAGATTGGTGAAGGTCCATGGGCGATCGCCGCGCATACGCTGGGTATCGCTCGCCATCACCTCCAGCGATGCGCCCACATAGGGGGCAAGGTCGGTTTTATTGATCACCAGAAAATCGGATTTGGTGATCCCTGGCCCGCCTTTGCGCGGGATCTTCTCCCCTTCGGCCACATCGATGACGTAGATGGTCAGATCCGCCAGCTCTGGGCTGAAGGTGGCGCTCAGGTTATCGCCGCCGCTTTCCACGAAGATAAGGTCGAGGTTACCGAACTTTTCACTCAGCGCTTCCACGGCGGCGAGGTTCATTGAGGCATCTTCGCGGATCGCCGTATGCGGGCAGCCGCCGGTTTCCACACCGACGATGCGTTCAGGCGCCAGCGCGCCCGCTTCGGTGAGGATGCGCTGATCTTCTTTGGTATAGATGTCGTTAGTGACCACCGCCAGCTGCCAGGTATCGCGCATCGCTTTACACAGTGCTTCCAGCAGAGCGGTTTTACCGGAGCCGACCGGGCCGCCGACGCCGACGCGCAGCGGGTGTTTATAAGAGTTCATGGCTTCTCCTAGGAACGGAATAATCGAGAGTATTGGGTTTCATGCCGGGCAGAGGCGATGGCGGCGAGCGGGGTGGCCGATCCGATATCGCCGTCCGGCGCGGCCAGCGCGCGGGGCATCTCGGCCGCGTAGTGGTCACAAAGACGTAAAATCAGCTGCTGGGCGGCCTGCTGGCCGAAGGGGACCAGCTTGACGCCGGCCATCACGGCGCTCTCAATCCAGCTATAGCCCAGGCTGAGGGCCATCTCGGGCAGGGCGATACGCCAGCGCACGCCGAGCCAGGCCATCCCGGCGAGCTGGCTTTGCTGGCACAGGGAGCGCCACGGCGGCGGACAGTCCGGCTGCCAGTCGCTCAGCAGACGGGCAAACGCCGCGCCGCGGTTGCGCTCTTCCTCCCGCAGTTCACGAGTTTCCCGGCAGGCCAGCAGATAGGCGGTCCAGCGCTGGGCCGCAGCGATATCGCCTTGTTCGCAGGCGCGGTACAGGCGGGCGAACAGCGGCAGGTCAACGGTAAAAAAGCCTTCCGTCATCTGGCGTCGCTGCCAGCGCTCGAAGGCCGCGACGTCCAGCACCCAGCCGGCTTCCACAGCCCACTCCAGCCCCTGGGACCAGCTGTAACCCCCTACCGGCAGGTTGCTGCTGGCCAGCTGCATCAGCCGCAGGCGTTGTTCCGCTGTCGACATGCTAGTGGCTGTGAGCGTGGTGGTCATGATGAGCATGATGATGACCGTGGCTCTCGCTGGCGTAAGCGCCGGCTTCCGGCTCGAACGGCAGCTGGCCAAAGGTCACCGTCAGGCCGAACTGGCGCAGCATATCGTCCAGCACGTGATCGTGATGGTAGCGCAGCTCGCCCGGCATGATCTGCAGCGGCACGTGACGGTTGCCGAGGTGGTAGCAGGCCTTCGCCAGCATAAACGGATCGTCGCAGCGCACTACCGACACCCCTTCATCAGCGGCAATCACCTGCACAAACTCGGTGCCTTCTTCGTTGCTGAGCACATCGCCGCCGCGCAGCAGCAGGCCGCGGGGCAGCAGCAGGCCGGCTTCCCGGCCATCGTTGAGGGTGACCTTAACCCGGCTTTTGACGCGAACATCAATCGGCAGCGTAACGCTGGCGGTCGCGGCGGCGGGGATCTCCAGACGTTGAGTTAAATAAAGCATCCGCTCTCCTTAAAACAGAAAATATCGTTGCGCCATCGGCAGAACGTCTGCCGGCTCGCTGGTGATAAGTTCGCCATCCACCCGCACCTCATAGGTCTGGGCGTCGACGGTGATGTTAGGCTGCAGGCTGTTGTGCACCATGTCGGCTTTCTGCACCGTACGGCAGCCTTTCACCACGGCGATCGCGCTGCGCAGGTTCAGCCGCCCGGCAACGCCATTGGCTGCCGCCGCCTGCGACAGGAAGGTGAGGCGGCAGTGATGGCGGGCGCTGCCCAGCGCGCCAAACATCGGGCGGTAGTGCACCGGCTGCGGGGTCGGAATAGAGGCATTGATATCGCCCATCGGCGCGATGGCGATCATGCCGCCTTTGATCACGGTGGCCGGTTTCACGCCGAAGAAGGCTGGTGACCAGACCACGAGGTCAGCCAGCTTACCCACCTCAATGGATCCGACTTCGTGTGCGATGCCGTGGGTCAGCGCCGGGTTGATGGTGTATTTGGCGATGTAGCGCTTCACGCGGAAGTTGTCGTTATCCCCGGTCTCCTCCGCCAGCGCTCCGCGCTGCACCTTCATGCGATGCGCCACCTGCCAGGTGCGGAGAATCACTTCCCCGACGCGGCCCATGGCCTGCGAATCGGAGGAGGTGAGCGAGAAGGCGCCGAGATCGTGCAGCACGTCTTCCGCAGCGATGGTTTCCCGGCGAATGCGCGACTCGGCAAAGGCCACGTCCTCAGCGATGTCCGGGTCCAGATGGTGGCAGACCATCAGCATATCGAGATGTTCATCGATGGTGTTGAGGGTGTAGGGCAGCGTTGGGTTGGTGGACGACGGCAAAATGTTCGGGTGGGCGCAGGCGGTGATGATGTCCGGCGCATGGCCGCCGCCGGCCCCTTCGGTATGGAAGGTGTGGATGGTGCGCCCGCCGATGGCGGCGAGGGTGTCTTCCACAAATCCGGATTCATTGAGGGTGTCGCTGTGCAGGGCAACCTGGATGTCCATTTCATCGGCGACGGTTAACGCACAGTCGATCGCCGCCGGGGTGGCGCCCCAGTCCTCATGGATCTTCAGGCCAATAACGCCCGCCGCCACCTGCTCGCGAAGGGCATCCGGCTGAGAAACGTTGCCCTTGCCCAGCAGGCCGATATTGACCGGCAGGCTGTCGGCCGCCTGCAGCATGCGTGAGATATACCACGGGCCCGGGGTGCAGGTGGTGGCATGGGTGCCCGCGGCCGGGCCGGTGCCGCCGCCGACCATGGTGGTCACGCCGGAGACCAGCGCCTCTTCCGCCTGCTGCGGACAGATCCAGTGAATATGGGTATCGATCCCGCCGGCGGTGACAATTTTTCCTTCGGCGGCAATCACTTCCGTCGCGGCGCCGATGGGGATGGTGACGTTGGGCTGGATGTCGGGGTTACCGGCTTTGCCGATGGCGAAGATCCGGCCGTCCTTCACGCCGATATCGGCCTTAACGATCCCCCAGTGATCGACGATCAACGCGTTGGTGAGCACCAGGTCGACACAGTCGGCGGCCAGCATCTGCCCCTGGCCCATGCCGTCGCGGATCACTTTGCCGCCGCCGAATTTGACCTCTTCCCCGTAGGTGGTCAAATCGTCCTCCACCTCGATCCACAGCTCGGTATCCGCCAGGCGCACCTTGTCGCCGACGGTGGGGCCGAACATATCGGCATAGGCCTGGCGTGAAATATTACTCATCGTTTACCTCCAGAGGGCCCATGACCTCGCCGCGGAAGCCGAAGACGGCGCGGTGACCGGCGAAGGCCACCAGCTCGACCTCGCGTTTCTGGCCGGGTTCAAAGCGTACCGCCGTGCCCGCCGGGATATTCAGGCGATAGCCGGCGGCCTGCTGACGGTCGAACTTCAGCGCCGGGTTAACCTCGGCGAAATGGTAGTGCGAACCGACCTGAATCGGCCGATCGCCGTGGTTCTCAACGACCACGCGACAGGTTGCCCGGCCGGTATTCAGGGCTATCTGACCGGGCTTAACGTGATATTCACCGGGGATCATGGCGCTACCTCAGATAATCGGGTTGTGAACGGTGACCAGCTTCGAGCCGTCCGGGAAGGTGGCTTCGACCTGGATATCCGGGATCATTTCCGGGACGCCCTCCATCACCTGCTCGCGGGTCAGGACGTGACGGCCTTCCTCCATCAGCGAGGCCACGCTTTTGCCGTCCCGAGCGCCTTCCATAATAAAGGCGCTGATGAGGGCCACGGACTCCGGATAGTTGAGCTTCAGGCCGCGGGCCAGGCGACGCTCCGCCACCAGCGCGGCGGTAAACAGCAACAGCTTGTCTTTTTCTCGGGGGGTCAGTTCCATAACGTTCTCTTAAGTCAGCCAGATTCGGGGAAGTACGGGAGATTTGCCGGTGAGGTGAGGGCGCAGAAACTGCCATACGTCGCGCATCACCCGCTGGCAAATCAGATTATCGTCACTGAGGAAACGCACCGTCAGCAGGCGGTCGGTCAGGCTGGCGCCGGCGTAGAGACCGAGCGGCGCCAGCGCGTCGCGCACCCCGTCGAGCAGGGCATCGGTAGCCGGATAGCACAGCAAAGTGCCGACCCAGGGACGTTCGGCGACGCTGGAGAGCTCTCCCTCCTGCAGCTGCAGGCGCTCGACCAGCAGCGGCTCATCGTCCACCCATACCTCCAGCCGGTTGCTGAGGGTGCCGTGGCTGAAGGTTTCGCCAATCACCGGGCGGCCAAGGCAGAGCAGATCCCAGGCCAGCAGCCTGCTGGAGGCGCAAAGATGAAAGGTAGTGAACAGCCGGGCATTCGCCCCGGGAAAGAAGATGGCATCCTGCGGGAGCCACTCCAGGGTCGCCTGCGGGGCAAGGGTCAACTGCTGGCGAACTAGCGCTTGCGCGCCGCTGCTGCGGTAAAACTTGCTGGCGCCAGGCATGGTTATCAGCGTATGGCAGCCGGGGGCAAGGTGCGCGCTAATTGTCAGCTCATCACCGCCGACGATGCCGCCGGGCGGGTGAAGCAGATAGAGGTGACAGGTCTCTTCTTCCGGGTAAAACGGGAGCTGGACGGTCAGCGGGCCGACGTGTTGGGCGCTGGCGAGAACGGTCTTGCCGCCGGCCTGCTGAAAGCGGAGATCCAGCGTGGCCTGCCAGCCTTTTTTGAGTGGTGGTAACACGGTGCCGTGCAATGTTGCGCCCCTGCAAAATCAAGATAAAACAGCAGCAATGAGTATTGATCGGCGGGAGTTTATCCCGGTCATACGAAACGCTTATGTCATCCGTAACCCGGAGCGTCGCGACGGGCGCGAGGGGAAAGCGGCATAACCGCTCCGGATTATTCACCCGGATAATCTTTGCCGTCAATATCCTGATCCGCAGCCTGGGCGCGGCGGAAAAGGCGGCGGATCGGGTTGCGCCGCGCCGCCAGCCGCCAGCGCAACTTTTGCCTTTCCATGCTGCTAACGTATTGTTACAAAAGGAGGATGTGGCGATGATCGCCTTTGATGGCGAGGAAGCGTAAAAGGGCGGGTGAAAGGCGCGATTAGCGCAGGAGAGTTCCCCGGCTGGCGGAGCCGGGAGGGGAGATTACTTCTGCTCTGGTGTTTTTTTCTTCTTCACGCGGGTCCAGATTTTGCTCTCCTGGCGACGCCACAGACGCTGAATGTTGTCGTGATGGCGCAGGAGGATCAGGCAGGAGAGCATCGACACCGGAAAGGTATACTGCGGTTTGAACCACCAGACGTAGAACGGGGCGATCAGCGCGCTGACGATAGCGCCCAGGGAAGAGTAGCCGCTGAGCAGGATGGTCAGCAGCCAGGTCCCGGCCATCACCCCGGTGAGATCGAGCCCGATGGGGGCGATAGCGCCGAAGGCCGTGGCGACGCCTTTACCGCCGCGGAAATGAAAGAAGACTGGCCAGATATGGCCCACGCAGGCGGCAATCGCCACTAACCCCAGCCAGAACGGCGTAAGGCCCAGCGCCCAGGCGCCCCACACCGGGAGCATGCCCTTCAGCACATCAAAAATAAGTACCGCTACGGCCGCCCCTTTTCCGCCAATTCGTAGTACGTTAGTGGCCCCGGGGTTGCCTGAGCCGCTGTCGCGTGGGTCGGGCAGGCCAGCAAGGCGACATACCAGAATGGCGCTGGAAATGGAGCCGCAGAGGTAGGCGAGGAGTACCAGTCCAGGCGCGATTGCACTCATAACGCTGTTCCGTTTTGAAAATGTCGTTGTATTCTCTGCATCTGTGGATAATACGCATAATTCGCCGGAAGTGGTATCCGGTTTAGCTAAAAAGCAGGCAGGGCGTGATGGATATTGTATTTATAGAGCAACTTTCGGTAATCACCACCATTGGTGTTTATGACTGGGAACAAACCATTGAGCAGAAGCTGGTGTTCGATATCGAAATTGCATGGGATAACCGCAAGGCGGCCGCCAGCGATGATGTCAGCGATTGCCTCAGCTATGCTGATATCAGCGAGCGCGTGATCGCGCATGTGGAGGGGGGGAAATTTGCGTTAGTGGAGCGGGTGGCGGAAGAGGTGGCCGACCTGCTGCTGGAAACATTCCAGTCGCCATGGGTGCGCATAAAAGTCAGCAAACCTGGCGCCGTGGCTCGCGCGGCAAACGTCGGGGTGATTATTGAACGTGGCCTTAATCTGAAACAAAACTTTTCAGGTCATACTTGTTAAACAAATTGCGTTTATACCGGTCATAGCATCCGGTCATCAGGCAATTTTACTGGCGATGTCCTTCCAGAACGGTGGACGAATCCGTGTGTACTTCCTGTACGCTGCGGATTACGCGCGCTCTGGCAGCCGGGTTGTGCCTGTTGAACGATACCGTGTTCCTGGTTTTTTTCATTTTACTTTTTTAAAGGGTTTAATTGGATGAGCGATATACACTCGCTGCTGGTGGCGGCAATATTGGGTGTGGTTGAGGGTTTGACAGAGTTTTTACCTGTTTCCAGTACCGGTCATATGATTATTGTTGGTCACCTGCTGGGGTTTGAAGGTGATACCGCAAATACCTTTGAAGTGGTGATTCAGTTAGGTTCGATACTCGCCGTGGTGGTGATGTTCTGGCGTCGCCTGTTCGGCCTGATCGGCATCCATTTCGGGAAACCGCCGGCGCATGAAGGCCAGGGCAGCGGCCGTTTGTCGCTTATCCATATCCTTCTCGGCATGATCCCCGCGGTGGTGATGGGGCTGATTTTCCATGACACCATTAAATCCTTGTTTAACCCGGTGAACGTGATGTACGCCCTGATTGTCGGCGGCGTATTGCTGATTGCAGCGGAAGTGCTGAAGCCGAAACAGCCGCGCGCGGTCGGGATTGACGATATGACCTACCGTCAGGCGTTCGTCATCGGCTGCTTTCAGTGCCTGGCGCTGTGGCCAGGTTTCTCCCGCTCGGGGGCGACTATCTCCGGCGGCATGCTGATGGGCGTCAGCCGCTATGCGGCCTCGGAGTTCTCTTTCCTGCTGGCGGTACCGATGATGATGGGCGCCACCGTGCTGGACGTCTACAAGAGCATCGGCTTCCTGAACATGGGCGACGTCCCGATGTTCGCCGTCGGCTTCGTGATGGCGTTTATCGTGGCGCTGATTGCGATTAAAACCTTCCTGCAGCTGATCAAACGGATCTCGTTCATTCCGTTCGCTATCTACCGCTTTATCGTCGCGGCAGCGGTGTACGTGGTCTTCTTCTAAGGCCTGCGCCCTCAGCCTTGCGGCTGGGGGCAACGCTGTTCCTTCCACTGCGCTACCGCCGCAATTCTCCGCCGCGTCAGCTCCTCGCGAATTTCCGCCCCTTTAAAGCCCGCCGCCACGACCTCTTTAGTGGAGACCGACTGCGCCACTTCCCAGGCCTCCAGCAGCAGGCGCCCCTGCGGGTAATCGCTGGCCTCGAAACCGGTGCGTCCGCGGACGTCGGCTTCGCTGGTGAGCGCGATCTGCTGCACGCGCTGCGGTTTGCGCCACGCGTCAATGCTGTCGAAGAGTTTGACGAGGGTTTTCGGCTGCAGAATTGGCAGGGTGTGGATTAGGTCATGGTACTCCGCCACCAGTTTCGCGAGATCGCGGATATCGTTCGGCACCCGCAGACGCGCGCAGAGCTGCTCCACCAGCTTGACTCCCGCCGGACCATGGCCGTGGTGACGCGGCCAGAGCGCCTTCGGCGTCAGCCCTTTGCCGAGGTCATGGCACAGGGTGGCGAAACGTACGTCGACATCCGGCGACAGCATCGCGGCCATCGTGACGGTCATCAGGGTGTGCAGGCCGGTGTCGATTTCCGGATGCCATTTCGCCGGGGCCGGCACGCCGTACAGGGCGTCAATCTCCGGGAACAGCACCTTGAGGGCCTGACAGTCGCGCAGCGTCTGGAAAAATACCTGCGGGTTGCGAGTAGTTAATGCGCTTTCCGTCTCCTTCCACACCCGCTCCGGCGTTAAATGCGCCAGCTCGCCGGCCTCAACCATCGCGGCCATCAGGGCCTGGGTCTCTTCGGCAATGCGAAAACCGAGGTGGGCGTAGCGGGCGGCAAAGCGCGCGACGCGCAGCACGCGCAGCGGATCTTCACTAAACGCGGGAGAGACATGGCGCAGCAGGCGCTGACGGAGATCGTTCTGTCCGCCGTAGGGGTCGATAATTGCGCCGTCGGCATCCTGGGCGAGAGCGTTGACCGTCAGGTCGCGGCGCAGCAGATCGGCTTCGAGGGTGACGTCCGGGGCGGCATAGCAGGTAAAACCGGTATAGCCCGCGCCGGATTTGCGCTCGGTGCGGGCCAGGGCATACTCTTCCCGGCTTTGCGGATGGAGGAACACGGGAAAATCGCGGCCTACCTGTTGATAGCCCGCGTCTAGCATCTGTTGCGGGGTGGCGCCCACCACCACCCAGTCTCGGTCTTTGACCGGCAGCCCTAACAGCGCGTCACGCACCGCGCCACCGACCAGATAACTCTTCACGCCTGATTCTCCCGTATCCGTTTTTCGCAAGATGATACGTAAGTCTGGCAGAGAAGACGAATTAGTTCATCCACCGGTCTTTACGTTTGCGGCTTGGCACCAGATGCGGCAGCACCAGACCGAGCAGCAGACCGACGCCCAGCACACCGCCGCCGTACATAAACCACTGCATGATAATGGTGCGCTGTTTATCATCAAGCTGCAGATTTGCCGCATTCACCTTCTTCTGCGCGACAACCAGCTCGTTTTTCAACTTTTGGTTCTCGTCCTTCAGCGCGTTAATCACGCTGTCGCTGCCGGCGACTTTCTTCTGCATATCCGCCGTGCGCTGGTTCCAGGTGGCATCGATGTTATTCAGCTTATCGGTCAGCGTTTTGACCTGGTTTTCCAGATCCGGGACGCGGGTGCGCAGGCTGGGTTCGTTGCTCAGCTCTTTCAGCGGGATCCAGGCGGTACGGCCGTTGCTGTCGCGAATTTGCGCGTAACTGGTGCTGTCGTTCGTTTGCAGTACCGACACTTCTTCCCCGGCGTTGATGGTGCCGACCAGACGATAATTATCGCCCGGGCCGCTGCGAACCCAGGTGTTCAGCTCATCGGAAACGTAGCGCTTTTCTTCTGCGTGAACCGCCGTGGCGGCGCTAAGCGCGAGCAAAGTAAAAGTAATCAGGCGTAATTTTGGCATCAGGTCATCGTTTGGTCATAAAAAGTGGAACGATAGTAGAGGCATCGCCAGAGCGACGCAAAGTTTTCCGCCACAATCGGAATCATCCAGGAGGTGGCCCGGCAAAAAGCGCGTTGCATGGCGATTCACCGCAAAATACTATCTACTGACAAAAAATATTGTCGTAAGTTCGCCGCAATTTGTCGGCGCAGCACAGAAGCGGAAGAATTCAGTCATGGCTCAAGAAATCGAACTCAAGTTTATCGTCGCTCAGGATGGGGTAGAGACGCTGCGCGAGCAGCTCAATGCGCTCGAGGCGAAACATACGCCCGCGGGCCAGTTGCTGAACATTTATTACGAAACCGCCGATAACTGGCTGCGTCGTCACGATATGGGGCTGCGCATCCGCGGCGATCAGGGGCGTTATGAGATGACGCTGAAAATCGCCGGTCGGGTGGTCGGCGGCCTGCACCAGCGCCCGGAATATAATATTCCACTGGATAAACCGGAGCTGGCGCTTGAGCGCCTGCCGGCGGAGGTCTGGCCGCAAGGGGAACTTCCGGCCGCGCTGGCGGAGCATGTCCAGCCGCTGTTCAGCACCGATTTTGCCCGTGAACGCTGGGTGATCCAGGAAGGAAAGAGTGAGATTGAGATTGCCCTCGATCGTGGCGAAGTGAAGGCGGGCGAACATCAGGAGCCGATCTGCGAACTGGAGCTGGAGCTGCTCGCCGGGGAGACCGCCGATCTGCTGCGCCTCGCGCATCGTTTGCTGGAGAGCGGCGTCCTGCGTCAGGGGAGCCTGAGCAAAGCCGCGCGCGGGTATCATCTGGCGCAAGGTAACAATGAGCGTCCGGTGACCCGGCTGGCGGTGCTGCCGGTGGCAGCGAAGGCCTGCGTGGAGCAGGGGCTGGAGGCGGCGCTGGAGAGCGCCCTGGCGCATTGGCTGTATCACGACGAGATCTGGCTGCGCGGCAACGCAAAAGCCAAAGCGGAAATTCTGCTGGCGATAGCCCGCGTGCGCCATGCCCTCGTGCTGTTCGGCGGCATCGTGCCGCGTAAGGCGACCACCCACCTCCGCGCGTTGCTGAACGACGCCGACGCCGTTCTGCTGGCTGCGGACACCGCCGACGAAGCGTTATTCCGCACCGAGGTCGTTGGCGCCAAACTGGCCCTGACCGAATGGCTGGTCCAGCGCGGGTGGCGTCCGTTCCTCAACGAGGCGGGAGAGAAAAAAATAGCCGGATCGTTCAAACGGTTTGCCGATATTCACCTCTCGCGGGTGGCGGCCGAGCTGCGCAGCGCCGTGCAGCATCTGGCGGTAGAAGATGCCGCTGACCAGTTGCCGAAGCTGTCCCGCGACATCGACAGCGTCCAGCTGCTGGCGGGCGCCTATGGCGACGCCGTCGCGCCCTGGCTGGAGAACTGGCAGGAACTTCAGCGTGCGATAGAGCATGACGACCGCAGCGTGTTTGAATATTTCCGTCGCCAGGCGCTGGCTGCCGAGCCGTTCTGGCTGCATAGTGGAAAACGATAATTACAGGCCAGGGAGCCCTTATGATGCCGCTTTCTCCGCAGTTACAGCAGCACTGGCAGACGGTCGCTGACCGTCTGCCAACGGATTTTCCCGTTGCCGAACTGAGCCCACAGGCCAGGTCGGTGATGGCGTTCAGCGATTTTGTCGAACAGGGTGTGATCGCTCAGCCGGGCTGGCTGAATGAGCTTGCGGACTCCGCGCCGGCGGCGGAAGAGTGGCGGCATTACGAAGCCTGGCTGCAGGAGCGCCTGCAGGCCGTCACTGACGAAGCGGGGTTGATGCGAGAGCTGCGTCTCTTCCGCCGCCAGATGATGGTCCGCATCGCCTGGGCGCAGGCCTTGTCGCTGGTGCGCGAAGAAGAGACGCTGCAGCAGCTGAGCGTCCTGGCGGAGACCCTGATTGTCGCCGCCCGCGACTGGCTGTACGCCGCCTGCTGTAAAGAGTGGGGAACGCCATGCAACGCCGAGGGTCAGCCGCAGCCGCTGCTGATCCTCGGGATGGGAAAGCTGGGCGGCGGCGAGCTGAACTTCTCTTCCGATATCGATCTGATCTTTGCCTGGCCGGAGCATGGCGCCACCCGCGGCGGCCGCCGCGAGCTGGATAACGCCCAGTTCTTTACCCGCCTGGGGCAGCGGCTTATCAAGGCGCTGGATCAGCCGACGCAGGACGGCTTTGTTTATCGGGTGGATATGCGCCTGCGGCCCTTTGGCGACAGCGGACCGCTGGTACTCAGCTTTGCGGCGCTGGAGGATTATTACCAGGAGCAGGGGCGGGACTGGGAACGCTACGCGATGGTGAAAGCGCGGATCATGGGCGATAACGACGGCGCCTACGCCAGCGAACTGCGCGCGATGCTTCGCCCCTTCGTCTTCCGCCGCTATATCGACTTCAGCGTGATCCAGTCGCTGCGTAACATGAAAGGCATGATCGCCCGTGAAGTGCGGCGTCGCGGGCTGAAAGACAACATCAAGCTCGGCGCCGGCGGCATTCGTGAAATTGAATTTATCGTTCAAGTCTTTCAGCTGATCCGCGGCGGTCGCGAACCTGCGCTGCAGCAGCGCGCGCTATTGCCGACACTGGCGGCGATTGATGAGCTGCATCTGCTGCCGGAAGGCGACGCGACGCTGCTGCGCGCGGCCTATCTGTTCCTGCGCCGGCTGGAAAACCTGCTGCAAAGTATCAACGATGAACAGACCCAGACCCTGCCACAGGATGAACTGAACCGCGCCAGACTGGCGTGGGGGATGCATACCGATGACTGGGAGACGCTGAGCGCGCAGCTGGCGAACCATATGGCCAACGTACGGCGGGTGTTTAATGAACTGATCGGCGATGACGAGGCTCAGTCGCCAGATGAGCAGCTGGCCGAGTACTGGCGCGAGCTGTGGCAGGATGCGCTGGAAGAAGATGACGCCAGTCCGGCGCTGGCGCATTTAAACGACGCCGACCGCCGCAGCGTGCTGGCGCTGATTGCCGATTTCCGCAAAGAGCTGGATCGGCGCACCATCGGCCCGCGCGGCCGCCAGGTGCTGGATCAGCTGATGCCGCATCTGCTGAGCGAAATCTGCTCGCGCGCCGATGCGCCGCTGCCTCTGGCGCGGATCACGCCGCTGTTGACCGGGATCGTCACCCGCACCACCTATCTTGAACTGCTGAGCGAATTCCCCGGCGCGCTGAAACACCTGATTACGCTCTGCGCGGCATCGCCGATGGTCGCCAGCCAGCTGGCGCGCCACCCGCTGCTGCTGGATGAGCTGCTGGATCCCAACACCCTCTATCAGCCGACGGCGACCGATGCCTATCGCGACGAGCTGCGTCAGTATCTGCTGCGGGTGCCGGAAGAGGATGAAGAGCAGCAGCTGGAGGCGTTGCGCCAGTTCAAGCAGGCGCAGCAGCTGCATATCGCGGCGGCGGATATCGCCGGCACCCTGCCGGTGATGAAGGTCAGCGATCATTTAACCTGGCTTGCCGAAGCGATCCTCGACGCGGTGGTGCAGCAGGCATGGGGGCAGATGGTGGCTCGCTACGGCCTGCCGACCCACCTGCACGATCGCCAGGGGCGCGGCTTCGCCGTCGTCGGCTACGGCAAGCTCGGCGGTTGGGAGCTGGGCTACAGCTCCGATCTCGACCTGGTGTTCCTCCATGACTGCCCGGCGGAGGTGATGACCGACGGCGAGCGGGAGATTGACGGCCGTCAGTTCTACCTGCGGCTGGCCCAGCGGATCATGCATCTGTTCAGCACCCGCACCTCGTCCGGTATTCTCTACGAAGTGGACGCCCGGCTGCGCCCTTCCGGCGCGGCGGGGATGCTGGTTACCACCGCTGACGCGTTTGCCGACTATCAGCAGAACGAGGCCTGGACGTGGGAGCATCAGGCGCTGGTGCGCGCCCGCGTGGTCTATGGCGACCCGGCGTTGCAGGCGCGCTTTGACGCCATTCGTCGCGATATCCTGACCACCCCGCGGGAGGGTGCAACCCTGCAGACCGAGGTTCGCGAGATGCGCGAGAAGATGCGCGCCCACCTCGGCAACAAGCATCCCAATCGTTTTGATATCAAAGCCGATGCCGGCGGGATCACGGATATTGAATTTATTACCCAGTATCTGGTCCTACGCTATGCCAGCGACAAGCCGAAGCTGACCCGCTGGTCTGATAATGTGCGTATTCTCGAGCTGCTGGCGCAGAACGACATCATGGACGAGGAGGAAGCGCGCGCCTTAACGCACGCGTACACCACCTTGCGTGACGCGCTCCATCACCTGGCCCTGCAGGAGCTGCCGGGACACGCGGCGCCAGAGGCCTTCAGCCGGGAGCGCGAGCAGGTCAGCGCCAGCTGGCAGAAATGGCTGATGGCTTAACTATAAAATCGGGTGTGCTATTATCGCGCGCAAAGTTTGCGTCTCGCAGGAGAGAGTCATGAAAGTAACGCTGCCGGAGTTTGAACGTGCAGGAGTGTTGGTGGTGGGTGATGTGATGCTGGACCGCTACTGGTACGGCCCCACCAGTCGTATTTCCCCGGAAGCCCCGGTGCCGGTGGTGAAGGTGGAAAATATCGAAGAACGTCCTGGCGGCGCGGCAAACGTAGCGATGAACATCGCCTCGCTGGGGGCAACCTCGCGCCTGGTGGGATTGACCGGGATTGATGACGCCGCCCGCGCGCTGAGCCAGGCGCTGGCCAACGTCAATGTGAAGTGCGACTTCGTCTCCGTCCCGACTCACCCGACTATCACCAAGCTGCGGGTGCTGTCGCGCAATCAACAGCTGATCCGCCTCGACTTTGAAGAGGGCTTCTCCGGCGTCGATCCGCAGCCGATGCACGAGCGCATTCAGCAGGCGCTGGGCTCTATTGGCGCGCTGGTCCTTTCGGACTATGCCAAAGGGGCGCTGACCAGCGTCCAGACCATGATCCGACTCGCACGTGAAGCGGGCGTGCCGGTGCTGATCGATCCGAAAGGCACCGATTTCGAACGCTATCGCGGCGCGACGTTGCTCACCCCGAACCTCTCTGAGTTTGAAGCGGTGGTGGGCAAGTGCCAGGATGAAGCGCAGATCGTTGAGCGCGGCATGAAGCTCATCGCCGAATTCGAACTGTCGGCGCTGCTGGTGACGCGCTCTGAGCAGGGGATGACGCTGCTGCAGCCGGGGCGTCCGCCGCTGCATATGCCGACCCAGGCCCAGGAAGTGTACGACGTGACCGGCGCCGGCGACACGGTGATTGGCGTGCTGGCGGCGACCCTGGCGTCCGGCAACACCCTGGAAGAGGCCTGCTATTTCGCTAACGCCGCGGCGGGCGTGGTGGTCGGTAAGCTGGGTACATCCACCGTTTCCCCTGTCGAGCTGGAAAACGCGGTCCGCGGCCGGGCTGAGACCGGCTTTGGCGTGATGAGCGAAGAGGAGCTCAAACAGGCGGTTGCGGCGGCGCGCAAGCGCGGCGAGAAAGTGGTGATGACCAACGGCGTCTTCGACATTCTGCATGCCGGTCATGTCTCCTATCTGGCGAATGCGCGCAAGCTGGGCGACCGTCTGATCGTGGCGGTCAACAGCGATGCCTCCACCAAACGTCTGAAAGGCGAAACCCGCCCGGTGAACCCGCTGGAACAGCGGATGATCGTGCTGGGGGCGCTGGAAGCCGTCGACTGGGTGGTCTCCTTCGAAGAAGATACTCCGCAGCGCCTGATCGCTGGCATCCTGCCGGATCTGCTGGTCAAAGGCGGCGACTACAAACCGGAGCAGATCGCCGGCAGCGAAGAGGTCTGGGCGAACGGTGGCGAAGTGTTGGTGCTCAACTTTGAAGATGGCTGCTCGACTACCAATATTATTAAGAAAATACAAAAAGATAGCGAAAAATAACTTTTTCGATATTCACCCGCCTGTGTGGTGAAACATCACGGCCTGCGATAGACGTATCGCGGGCCGTTTTTATTTAATCATGTGGAAAATGATTTAGCGCAATAAATAATCATGTTAAGCGCATTTTTCGTACAAATCGCGTTAAGGTAAGCGTAAATACTGAAGTGAGTAAAAGGCATATGACTGATCAGAACATCCACCGCTGAAGGAGTATGCGCATGAACCATAACGATATGTATTCAATGAAGAATTTTGATTTTTTGGCGCGGAGTTTCGCCAGAATGCACGCCCAGGGCCAGCCAGTTGATCTTCAGGCCATTGTCGGCAATATGGATGAAGAACATCGTGAATGGTTTTGCCAGCGCTATGAACTGTACTGTCGCCAGGTGAGTAGTCAGGCGGAAGCCGCCCATTAAGCCAAACGCAAAACGGGCCCCCAGGGGCCCGTTTTTTACTGCTGCTCTTCGCTGCCCGGCGTCGTCGCCGGGCGGTTTTCGAGGTCATTCAGGCGCTGCTCCAGCAGCGCCAGTTTTTCCCGGGTCCGCAGCAGCACCTGAGTCTGCACGTCAAACTCTTCGCGGCTAACCAGATCCAGACGGGTCAGCTGCGACTGCAGCGCCTGGCGGATTTTCTTCTCAACATCCTCACCCAGATCGCGAAGTCCTTTTGGCATCGACTCATGGACCTGGCGGGCGATTTGTTCAATTTTTTTCGGGTCAATCATGGTGGTTTCCTGCTCGGGTCGGATGATTGATCATTGTAGTGCGAACCAGGCCGCCTATAAACCAGAAATGTTTGAAGCTTATGCATTGCCGAGGATAGTCAATAGCGTTATAGTTATCTCGCTTATTCTCAGGGCGGGGCGAAATTCCCCACCGGCGGTAAATCAACCATGGCGTTGAAAGCCCGCGAGCGCTTCCCGTGACTACGGGAAGGTCAGCAGATCCGGTGTAATTCCGGGGCCGACGGTTAAAGTCCGGATGGGAGAGAGTAACGGCACAGTCGGGCCCAGGCCCGCTCGCGTTGACTTTTGCCGCTAAACCGGCGCTCCTAAGACTGCCCTGATTCTGGTAACCATAATTTTAATGAGGTTTTTTTACCATGAATCAGACGCTCCTTTCTTCTTTTGGTACCGCTTTTGAACGTGTGGAACACGCTTTGAACGCCCTGCGCGAAGGCCGCGGCGTGATGGTGCTTGATGATGAAGACCGTGAAAACGAAGGCGATATGATCTTCGCCGCTGAAACCATGACCGTTGAGCAGATGGCACTGACCATTCGTCACGGCAGCGGCATTGTGTGCCTGTGCCTGACCGAAGAACGCCGCAAACAGCTGGATCTGCCGATGATGGTAGAGAACAACACCAGCGCCTACGGCACCGGCTTCACCGTGACCATCGAAGCGGCCGAAGGTGTGACCACCGGCGTCTCCGCTGCCGACCGCGTGACCACCGTCCGCGCGGCCATCGCCGACGGCGCGAAACCTTCCGATCTTAACCGTCCAGGTCACGTCTTCCCGCTGCGTGCGCAGCCGGGCGGCGTACTGACCCGCGGCGGTCACACCGAAGCCACTATCGACCTCGTGACCCTGGCTGGCTTTAAACCGGCAGGCGTGCTGTGCGAGCTGACGAATGACGATGGCACCATGGCCCGCGCGCCGGAGTGCATCAAGTTCGCTCAGCAGCACAATATGGCGGTAGTCACGATTGAAGATCTGGTGGCCTATCGTCGCGAACATGAGCGTAAAGCCAGCTAAATAGCGGTTCGCTACGCCCGAGCACAGCCCACTTGTTAGTGGGCTGTGTTGTTTCTGCGCTTTAACCGATGCCCATCGTCTGGAGTACCACCAGGCTCAGCCCCATGACCGACATCCCGCACAGGACGCCGTAGCTTGGATTGCTTTGCGGATCGATCTCTTTCGCCAGCGGCATCAGTTCATCGACCGACAGCGCCACCATAATCCCGGCGACGGCAGCCATGATCGCGCCCATCACCAGCGGCGAGACCAGGCTCCCCAGAATCAACCACGCCAGCACGCCGCCCAAAATTTCCGCCATGCCGGAAAGCCCGGCCCAGAGCACCGCTTTGCTGCGCGAGCCGGTGGCGGCATACACCGGTCCGGCAACCGCCAGTCCTTCCGGAATATTGTGCAGGGCGACGGCAAGGGCGACGCCCATGCCAAGCTCGAGGTTGTTGCTGGCCGTGACATAGGTGGCGATCCCTTCCGGAAAGTTATGCAGGCTGATCCCCAGTGTCAAAAGAATAGCGGTGCGGCGTAAGTTGCGCGGGCGCGGCATGGCGGGAGTCATCAGATCCTGCGGGTGGGCGTGCGGCAGCAGGCGGTCAAGGCCAAAGTAGCCCAGCAGGCCGACAACAAACACTCCGTAGCCGAGCAGCGGCGACATGCCCTCGGCGGCCAGCGCGGCAGGCAGCATTTCCATCAACGAAATCAATAGCATAATCCCGGCGGCAAAGCCGAGGGAGAAGCCAAGCAGGCGGTTAGAGGGTTTCTGGCCAATCACGCCGAATATGGCGCCAATGAAGGTTGCGCTACCGGCTAACAGCGTCAATATTAAGGGTGATGACATCGCTTCTCTCCCTGTGAAAATAATTACATACGAGTATATTGCCTGAGGATGCGCGTACGGGACACGTCCCTTTACCGCGAATTACATTCAAATTTTCTGACGATCATCATCATGGTTATCTGAGTTTATCCTGGCGCAAAAGCGCGTAATGTGAGCACATCACATTGACACCCTAAGGATATCATCATGTCCCGTACCCGAATGCCCGCGTTGTTTCTCGGCCATGGCAGCCCAATGAACGTGCTGGAAGACAACCGTTATACCCGCGCCTGGGCTCAACTGGGCGAAACCCTGCCGCGTCCGAAAGCGATCGTGGTGGTCTCTGCGCACTGGTTTACGCGCGGTACGGGCGTAACGGCGATGGAGGCGCCGAAGACCATTCATGACTTCGGCGGTTTTCCGCAGGCGCTGTATGACACGCATTATCCGGCGCCGGGCTCTCCGGCGCTGGCGCAACGGCTGGTGGAGCTGCTCTCGCCGGTGCCGGTCACCCTCGATACAGAAGCCTGGGGATTTGACCATGGCTCGTGGGGCGTGCTGATTAAAATGTATCCGCAGGCGGATATCCCGATGGTTCAGTTGAGCATCGACAGCACCAAACCGCCGGCCTGGCATCTCGAAATGGGGCGGAAACTGGCCTCGCTGCGTGATGAAGGCATTATGCTGGTGGCCAGCGGCAACGTGGTGCATAACCTGCGCACCGCCCGCTGGCATGGCGAGAACACGCCGTACCCTTGGGCAGAGTCCTTCAATAACTACGTGAAAGCGAATCTGCAATGGCAGGGGCTGGACGAGCAACACCCGCTGGTTAACTACCTGGCACACGAAGGGGGCTCGCTCTCCAATCCGACGGCGGAGCATTTCCTGCCGCTGCTGTATGTCCTGGGGACGTGGGATGGCGTTGAGGCGATGACGATCCCGGTCGATGGTATCGAGATGGGCTCGCTGAGCATGCTGTCGGTGTTGGTTGGCGCCTGATGATAGCGCGCTCCGGCGGCATTTACCGTCGCCGGAGCGCGGCATTATTCGACGAAAATGTGCGGATAGAAGCGCGACAGATCCTGGGTGATCAGCGCCCGGTCTTCGCGAATACCGATCCCTGCAGGCTGGTCGTTGATGAGCCAGCTGCCAATCAGCGTATAGCTATCGCCAAACTTCGGCAGCGGGTAAAACGCCTGCACGATGGTGCCTTCTTCCCCGTACGGGCCTTCTACTGCCTCCACCACTTTGCCATTTTCAACGATCGACACGTTAGCGCCTTCGCGGGAGAAGATTGGCTTAATGACGTACTTCTCCATCTCCGGGTGAGCATCTTCGCTGAAGTAGGCCGCCAGCAGATTAGGGTGATTGGGGAACATCTCCCACAGCATCGGCAGCAGCGCCTTGTTGGAGATAATGCTTTTCCACGCCGGCTCCAGCCAGCGGACGCCAGCGTCTTCCAGCTTGGTGGAGAACATCTCCCGCAGCATAAACTCCCACGGATAGAGCTTGAACAGATTGCCAATCACCTGATCCTGCAGATCGGTAAACTGGCCTTTTTCGCCCAGGCCGATATCTTCAACGTAGAGGAATTCCGTCGCCAGCCCCGCTTCAGCGGCGCAGTCCTGCAGATACTGCACGGTACCGCGATCTTCAACGGTATCGCGGCAGCAGGCCATATGCAGCAGCTGAAAGCCAAACTGCTCGCGCAGCTCGCCGAAGCGATCGATCAGCTTTTCCTGCAAACTGTTGAACTGGTCGCTGCCCGCCGGCAGCTTGCCGGCGTTGAGCTGATCTTCCAGCCAGATCCACTGGAAGAAGGCCGCTTCATACAGCGAGGTCGGGGTGTCGGCATTGTTCTCCAGCAGCTTCGGTTCGCCGACGCCATCCCAGGCCAGGTCGAGACGTGAGTAGAGCGACGGCTGGTTGGTTTTCCACGACTGGCGTACAAAACCCCAGGTGTGTTTAGGGATGCGGAATTTGGTCATCAGCTCATCGCTGGCGATCACTTTTTCCACCACCTGGAGGCACATCTGATGTAGCTCAGCGGTGACCGCTTCCAGCTTTTCCACCTGCGCGAGGGTCAGCTTGTAATACGCCTCTTCGCTCCAGTAGGGCTCGCCGTACATGGTATGGAAGTTGAAACCGTACTCGGTCGCTTTCTCGCGCCAGTCCGGGCGCTCGGTAATACTGACTCTTTCCATGTTGCTTAGCCGCCCATTGAGCGAGAAGAGGACGTTGAGCCTGCGGCGCTACGCTGCATGGTCGACTGTTTCGCTACCGACTCGCCAAAGCCGCCGCGGGTGACGGTGGTGGTGGTGGCTGGCTTCGGCGCCATCGCGGTTTTCGGCACGTTCATGGTGCGGCCCGGCTGGGCGGCGCCATAGCTCTTGCCGCTGGCGTCAGTGTACTGACCGTAGGCCGGGCTGGCCGGATTTTTCGAGCTGAACAGCGGCTGCTGTTGCGCCATGCCGCCGCCCATCAGGCGGCCCATCATGTAGCCGGCCATCAGCGGCATCCAGAAGCTGCCGCTGCTTTGCGCCTGCGCCTGGTTTTCCGGGGCGACGCCCGCCTGGGCTGGCGTCTGCTGGCACTGGCCTTCGCCAAACTCGGCGACGCAGTCTTCGCGGGTGGCATACTTCGGCGCAGTGCGCTCTGCCTCTTTTACCGCGTTGGTGTAGGCCGTGGTGCATTCGGCTGCTTTGCCCGGGTTGGCGGCGGAGCAGTCATCGGCGTTCTGGTACAGCGACACCGTTTCGTCGCTTTTTTCACAACCGGCGAGCATAAAGACCGCGGTGACGGCCAGCGCGACCGGCGTCAGATGGCGTGCGCTCCAGCTTTTGCGGAACGACGAATGATTAATATTTTTTGTCCGTTTCATATTTGTCTTCCAGGACCCAGTGGTATGGCGTGTGTTAACGCTCAGGATAGAGGATGAGTGGTGGAAAATGAAGCGAAGAGGGGCGCTAAGCGGGGGATCTTTACGTTGCCTTACGTTTAACGCATCGCCTGTCCGACGGACAGGCGATGCGCATCACAGTATGAGAATTACTGACGGAACGGATTGCTGCCGCTGCTCTGGGTGGTCCGTGCGGACGCCGGCTTCACCGCCGCGGTAGTGTTGCCGTAGCCATCAGCGGTGGCATCCTGTTGCGGATTTTCCGGCGCGACGCTATCTGCGGAGGTGGAGATGGGTTTACCCAGCGTGTTGTTCAGGGCGACCAGATCCTGCTCGTTCAGGGTACCTAACGCCGACTTAATGTTCAGCTCGTTGATCAGGTAGTTGTAGCGCGCATTCGAGAGCTGCTGCTTAGCGTTATACAGCGTAGTGGTGGCGTCGAGGACGTCAACGATAGTACGCGTACCCACCGAGTAGCCAGCTTCCATGGCATCCAGGGAGCTTTGCGCAGAGACCACCGCCTGTTTGTAGGCGTTGATGCTGCTGATGGAGGCGTTCACGTTGTTAAACGATGAACGCACAGTCTGCACGACGCTGCGGTGGGCGCTTTCCAGCTGCTCGCTGGCGCCGACGAAGTTGTATTGCGCCTGTTTGACCTGCGAGGTCACCGCGCCGCCCTGATACAGTGGCAGAGAGAAGTTCAGGCCGATTTGGTTCTGCCCGTTATCACTGTCGTTGTAGGCGAGCGGGGTATTGGTTTTCGAACCGTTGTAACGCGTATTCGAGACCCCGGTAGAGGCGGAAAGGTTCAGGGTCGGCAAATGGCCGTCCTGCGCCTGACGAATCTGCTCGCGGGCCAGGTCCTGGCTCAGACGCGCCTGCAGCAGCGACAGGTTGCGGTTCTCCGCTTCCTTCAGCAGGGCGTTGACCGCCTGCGGCTTGTTGGTTTTAAAGCCGTTCACGTTCAGGGAGGCCAGCTCCGGATAGTAATTACCGGTGACTTGACGCAGTCCTTCGACGGCGTTGTCGAGATCGTTACGCGCGGTGACTTCGTTCGCCAGCACGGCATCGTATTGTGAACGGGCGTTCTGTACGTCGGTGATCGCCACCAGGCCTACGTTAAAGCGCTGCGTGGTTTGATCCAACTGGCGGTAAATAGCCTGTTTCTGCGCTTCGGTATAGGAGAGCGTGTCGATGGCGGCCAGCACTTTAAAATAGGCCGTCGCGGTATTCAGAATCAGTGTTTGCTGATCGGTCTGATACGTGACATCCTGAATCCCTGCCGTTTTTTCCTGCAGCGTCAGGGCGCGCCATTTCGACATATCAAACAGAACCTGCGTTAACTGCAGCGAACCGCTGGTGACGTTAGAGTTGACGCCGTTGCTGTCGCGATAGCCATTGGTATAGGTATAATCCGCTCCCAGCCCAAGCTGAGGCAGTAATGGACTGCGCGCTTCGTTGATCTTTTCGAACGCGGCGTCACGATCGGCTGCCGATTTACGCAGATCGGGGTTGCTGATGCGTGCCTGCTGGTAAACCTGAAGCAGGTTTTCCGCCTGGCTCATGGCGCTGAACCCGGTCAGGCTCAGGCCGATAAGAATGGGGAGCAATTTCTTCATTTGCATTCCTTGTTGTGAAGCATTTAGCGCTGGTCTAATTCTAAGAAAAATTCCGCTGATTGTATCGATTCTGCCGCCGTAAAAAGTTGGCGTTACGTGCCATCCGGCGGTAATTTGCACCAATCTAACATACGGACCGTAAAACGGTAGCCAAACGGTTTGGAAATCCCTAATTTCAGATTCGCAGGACATGACAATGAGCAAACCCACGCAGCAGGGAATTACCTTCTCCAAAAATGATGTAGAAATTATTGCACGCGAAACGCTATATCGTGGTTTTTTTTCGCTCGATTTATACCGTTTTCGCCACCGCCTGTTTAACGGCGGCATGAGTCGCGAAATCACCCGTGAAATTTTTGAGCGCGGGCACGCCGCCGTCTTGCTACCCTTTGACCCGGTGCGCGACGAAGTGGTGCTGGTCGAACAAATCCGTATCGCCGCCTATGATACCAGCGAGAGCCCGTGGCTGCTGGAGATGGTCGCCGGCATGATTGAAGCGGGTGAAACGGTGGAAGATGTTGCCCGTCGGGAAGCGCTGGAGGAGGCCGGGCTTGAAGTTGGGCGGACGAAACCAATATTAAGCTATCTGGCCAGTCCCGGCGGCACCAGCGAACGGTTATCGATCCTGGTGGGAGAAGTTGATGCATCGACGGCAAAAGGCATTCACGGCCTGGCCGAGGAAAACGAGGATATTCGGGTGCATGTGGTGAGTCGGGAGCAGGCTTACCAGTGGGTAGAAGAGGGGAAAATCGACAACGCAGCCTCTGTCATCGCCTTGCAATGGCTGCAATTGCATTATCACAATTTACGAAATGAGTGGACAAAATGAAGCGTTATACACCTGACTTCCCTGAGATGATGCGCCTGTGCGAGACCAATTTCGCGCAGTTGCGCCGCCTGTTGCCGCGAACGGATGCAGCGGGTGAGAAGGTAAGCTATCAGGTGGGAAGCGCGCAGTATCGGTTAACGATAGTTGAATCGACCCGCTACACTACTCTGGTGGCAATAGAGCAGACTCTGCCTGCAGTGAGCTACTGGAGCCTGCCATCGATGACCGTCCGCCTCTACCATGACGCCATGGTGGCCGAAGTGTGTTCGAGTCAGCAGATCTTTCGCTTCAAAGCGCGATATGATTATCCTAATAAAAAGTTGCATCAACGCGACGAAAAGCATCAAATTAACCAGTTTTTGGCCGACTGGCTGCGTTACTGTTTAGCACATGGAGCGATGGCGATTCCGGTTTGTTAGCGTCGTTAAACCTAAGGACACCATTTGGAAAGCCTGTTAAACCTACCTCTGGCTGGTGAGGCCAGAGTCAGGATATTACAAATTACTGATACTCACCTGTTTGCTGAAAAGCATGAAACGTTGTTAGGCATCAATACCTGGGATAGCTATCAGGCCGTACTGTCGGCCATTCATGCCTCACAGCGTCCATGCGATCTGATTGTCGCAACAGGCGATCTGGCGCAGGACCACTCCTCCGCGGCCTATCAGCATTTTGCTGAGGGCATCGCGAGTTTTGCTGCACCCTGCGTCTGGCTACCGGGCAACCATGATTTCCAGCCGGCGATGTACAGCACCCTGCAGGAGGCGGGCATTTCCCCTGCCAAGCGCGTGTTTCTCGGCGATCGCTGGCAGATCCTGCTGCTCGACAGCCAGGTGTTTGGCGTTCCCCATGGCGAGCTGAGCGACTTCCAGCTGGAGTGGCTCGAACATAAGCTGGCGGAGGCGCCGGAGCGCTATACCTTACTCCTGCTGCACCATCATCCGCTGCCGGCCGGCTGCAGCTGGCTGGATCAGCATAGTCTGCGCAACGCCGGCGCGCTGGACAGCGCGTTGAGCGCCTGGCCGCGGGTGAAGCATCTTTTGTGCGGCCATATTCATCAGGAACTGGATCTCGACTGGAATGGCCGGCGCATGATGGCGACGCCGTCGACCTGCGTCCAGTTTAAACCGCACTGTGCCAATTTCACTCTGGATACGGTGTCACCGGGCTGGCGCTGGCTGGAGCTTCACCCTGACGGGACGCTGACCACCGAAGTGTGCCGCCTGGAAGGCGCCGCGTTTCATCCGGATATTGCTTCAGAAGGCTACTGATGGCGACGCTCCTTTATCTGCACGGCTTTAACAGCTCTCCGCGCTCGGCGAAGGCGACGGCGTTAAAAACCTGGCTGGCGCAGCACTATCCTGAGATCACCATGGTGGTGCCGGAGTTGCCGCCTTACCCGGCGGAAACGGCGGAGCTGTTGGAGTCCATCGTGCTGGAGCACGGCGGCGAGCCGCTGGGGGTCGTAGGGTCGTCGCTGGGCGGCTACTACGCGACCTGGCTTTCGCAGTGCTTTATGCTGCCGGCGGTGGTGGTTAACCCGGCGGTGCGGCCGTTTGAACTACTAAACAATTTTCTCGGCCACAATGAGAATCCATACACCGGGCAGCAATATGTGCTAGAGTCTCGCCATATTTACGATCTCAAAGTCATGCAAATCGACCCGCTCGAAGCGCCGGATTTACTCTGGCTGCTACAGCAGACCGGGGATGAAGTGCTTGATTACCGCCAGGCCGTTCATTACTACGCCTCTTGCCGGCAGACGGTAGAGGAGGGCGGTAATCACGCATTTGTCGGCTTTGACGATCATTTCACTCAGATTATCGAATTTCTCGGCCTGCGCTAAACGGCCCTGAACGACCTACGAATACACACCATGACGCAATCTTCATATAATGCTGATGCCATTGAGGTACTCACCGGGCTAGAGCCGGTGCGCCGCCGTCCGGGCATGTATACCGACACCACTCGTCCTAACCATCTTGGTCAGGAAGTTATTGATAACAGTGTGGATGAAGCGCTGGCAGGCCACGCCAAACGCGTGGAAGTTATCCTTCATGCCGACCAGTCCCTGGAGGTCATTGACGATGGTCGTGGGATGCCGGTCGACATCCACCCGGAAGAGGGCGTGCCGGCGGTTGAGCTGATCCTCTGCCGGCTGCATGCGGGCGGTAAGTTTTCCAATAAAAACTATCAGTTTTCCGGCGGCCTGCACGGGGTGGGGATCTCGGTGGTCAACGCCCTGTCAAAACGCGTGGAGGTCAACGTGCGTCGCGACGGTCAGGTCTACAGCATCGCCTTTGAAAATGGTGAAAAAGTGGAAGACCTGCACGTCACCGGCACCTGCGGCAAACGCAATACCGGGACCAGCGTCCATTTCTGGCCGGACGAAAGCTTCTTCGACAGCCCGCGCTTTTCCGTTTCACGTCTGACCCACCTGTTAAAAGCGAAAGCGGTGCTGTGCCCGGGCGTGGAAATTGTTTTCCGCGACCAGGTGAACAACAGCGAGCAGAGCTGGTGCTATGCCGATGGCCTGAACGATTACCTGAGCGAAGCGGTGAACGGCCTGCCGCTGCTGCCGGAAAAACCATTCGTCGGCGCCTTCTCCGGCGAGACGGAGGCGGTGGACTGGGCGCTGCTGTGGCTGCCGGAAGGCGGCGAACTGCTGACCGAAAGCTACGTGAACCTGATCCCGACTATGCAGGGCGGGACGCACGTTAACGGTCTGCGTCAGGGGCTGCTCGACGCGATGCGTGAGTTCTGCGAGTACCGTAATATCCTGCCGCGCGGCGTGAAGCTGTCAGCGGAAGATATCTGGGATCGCTGCGCGTACGTGCTGTCGGTGAAGATGCAGGATCCGCAGTTCGCCGGGCAAACCAAAGAGCGTCTGTCGTCGCGCCAGTGCGCGGCGTTCGTCTCCGGCGTGGTGAAGGACGCCTTCAGCCTGTGGCTGAATCAGAACGTGCAGGCCGCGGAGCTGCTGGCGGAGATGGCCATCTCCAGCGCTCAGCGCCGTCTGCGCGCCGCCAAAAAAGTGGTGCGCAAAAAGCTGACCAGCGGTCCGGCGCTGCCGGGTAAGCTGGCGGACTGTACCGCCCAGGATCTGAACCGTACCGAGCTGTTCCTCGTCGAAGGGGATTCGGCGGGCGGCTCAGCCAAGCAGGCGCGCGATCGCGAATATCAGGCGATCATGCCGCTGAAGGGCAAGATCCTTAATACCTGGGAAGTCTCCTCCGATGAAGTGTTAGCTTCGCAAGAAGTGCACGACATTTCGGTGGCGATTGGTATTGACCCGGATAGCGATGATTTAAGCCAGCTGCGCTACGGTAAAATTTGTATTCTGGCGGATGCGGACTCCGATGGTCTGCACATTGCCACCCTGCTGTGCGCGCTGTTCGTAAGACATTTCCGTACCCTCGTGAAAGAGGGGCACGTCTACGTGGCGCTGCCGCCGCTGTACCGTATCGACCTCGGCAAAGAGGTTTACTACGCGCTGACGGAAGAAGAAAAAACCGGCGTGCTGGAGCAGCTAAAGCGCAAGAAGGGCAAGCCAAACGTCCAGCGCTTTAAAGGGCTCGGTGAGATGAACCCGATGCAGCTGCGCGAAACCACCCTTGACCCGAATACCCGCCGCCTGGTGCAGCTGGTGATCAGCGATGAGGACGAGCAGCAGACCACGGCGATAATGGATATGCTGCTGGCCAAAAAGCGTTCGGAAGATCGTCGCAACTGGCTGCAGGAGAAGGGCGATATGGCGGATCTGGAAGTGTAAGACCGCACGCTGCGCCAGACGTAAAAGGGAGCCTCAGGCTCCCTTTTCTTATTCCGTTTCAGCGTCGGCGGGCTTAGACGCCGGCCTGCAGGATACGGATGGTGGTCTCCAGCACATCGCCTTTGACCGCTTCCGACCAGGCTTTCATGTGCGGGGTTTGCAGGTGTGCTTCAAGATGCGCGACGCTTTCCCACTGCTCGACCATGACGATAGAGTCGGGCGCCGTGGTCTGGAAGCTGACGCCGGAGGCATGATCCACCAGCGGGGCATAGCCGTGGCAGCCGGCCTCCTGCAAAACGGTCGGAATAATTTTCGCGAACTGATCGAGAACCGCCTGGCGGTGGTGCTGGCCCGGGCGGGTACGGATTTCTGCAATCACTGTTAACATGGTTAACTCAACTCCTTCTGTGTGGATCTTGTCATACTCCAGGTTCCAATAACTCGAAATATGTAGAGCATAGACCCCTAGTTAACCAAAAATTTCCGCCAGATGCTTGCGATATTCTGCGATATACCGCGGGACATCAGGCATTTTTATCACGTCGTTGGCGATAAAGGTTGGCAATGCCTCCATGCCGAGGAACTGATTGGCTTTATGGAACGGCAGGTAAACGCCGTCAACGCCGACGCCGTGGAAGAACTGGTCTTTGTCGGTGAAGGCTTCCATCGGCGCGTTCCAGGTCAGAGAAAGCATATATTTTTTCCCCTGCACCAGGCCGCCGGAGCCATATTTTTTGCTGGCGTCGGAGCGGGTACGGCCATCGCTGGCGTACAGCGAGCCGTGGCCTTCGGTAAAGACGTCATCCATATATTTTTTCACCGTCCACGGAGCGCCCATCCACCAGCCCGGCATCTGCCAGATCACCACATCGGCCCACAGGAAATTCTGTACTTCTTCTTTTACGTCGTACTCGCTTTCGGCGCGAACGCTTTTAACATCGTGCCCGGCGTCGCGCAGATAACTCTCCGCGACCTCGGTCAGGGTGTCGTTCAGTTGACCATTAGAGTGCGCGAACTTTTTCGCCCCATTGATAATCAGGATGTTGCTCATTTTTTACCCTCATATATGAAAATTTGCCGACGATCTTACCCCGCGAAGCGGGGCAGTAAAATGAGCAAAATGTGCAAAGTCTTTTGCCAAATGAGCAATAATCTCGCTACCAGTACACGTGGGCCTCGAAGCCGCCGTCGCGCGCGTTGGCAAAATCAACCTGCATGCCGTGCAGCGAGGCGATGCGCCGGACGATCGACAAGCCCAGGCCGCTGCCCGGCGCCTCCTGCCCCGGCGGACGATAAAAACGCTCGCCAATGCGCGAGAGCGCCTGCGGGCTAATGCCTGGGCCGTTATCGCGCACCCGGAACTCGCGGGCGTTGAGCGTGATATCGACCTGGCTGCCGCGAGGGCTATAGCGTACGGCGTTATCCAGCAGATTGCGCACCAGCAGACTGAGCAGCAGCGGCTGGCCGGTGCGGACGATATGGCTGGCATTAAGATGCAGGCGCAGCTCAATCCCGGACTGCTGCGCCGGGTGATACATCTCCATCACTGCCGACTGCAGCAGATCGGCGATAGCGACCTGCTGCACATCATCCAGTTGGGCGAGCGAGTCCAGCCGCGACAGCGTCAGCAGCTGATCCACCAGTCGGGTGGCGCGATCGATCCCCTGGTGGAGCTGATCCAACGCTTTCTCACGCCCTTCGGGATCGTCCAGGGAGAGTTGGGCGACTTCGGTCTGCACCTTCAGCGCCGCCAGCGGGCTGCGTAGCTCATGGGCGGCATCAGAGGTAAACCGACGCTCGCGCAGCATGGCGTCGTGAGTGCGTCGGAACAGCTGATTCAGCGCTTCGACCAGCGGGCGAACTTCGGCGGGGATCTTCTCCACGCTGAGCGAATCCGCCGAGTCCGGCGCGCGCAGGCGCAGCGTGCGCGCCAGATTTTTCAATGGCGCCAGCTCGCGGCTTAACAGCACGATGAGCAGCACGAACATCAGCGGCAGGGCAACCATCCACGGGGTGAGCTGCGAGGTCACGATATCCATCGCCATTTCGCGCCGGTAATCCCACTCCTGGCCGACGGCGATGCGGTAGCGGCCGTCGGCGGTGGTTAACCACAGGAAACGCCACTCGTCATCGTCGTCACGCAGATAGCCATCGCTGAATCCCTCGCGCTGCGAATTCCACTGAATATCCTCTCCGTTCTCGCCGTCATTAAGCACCATTTTGCCGTCGCGGGTGAAGATGGCGAACGCCAGCGCGTCGTCGTCGATGTGCCCGTGGCGTACCTTTTTCTTTTCCCCGAGCAAGGCAGGCGGGGCGCGCAGTTCATCGAAATGCATGGCGCTCAGGCGGCGAGCGAACAGCAGCTGCTGGGTATCGAACAGCTTATCCAGCTTTTTGCTGGTCTGCTGCCAGGCGATAACGCTGGCCATTCCCCAGGCGGCGGTGGTCAGTACGGCAAACAGCAGCGTCAGGCGCAGGCGCAGGCTCAGGCGGGCAAGTCGTTTCATGCGTCACCCAGGGTATAGCCGATGCCGTGGACGGTACGGATAAAGTCGCTGCCGAGCTTGCGGCGCAGATGATGGACGTGAACTTCCACGGCGTTGCTGGAGACCTCGTCGTCCCAGGTGTAGAGCTTTTCCTCGATAAGCTTACGCGGCAATACGCGCCCGGCGTTGCGCATAAGCAGTTCCAGCAGGGCGAACTCCTTCGGCTTCAGCGCCAGGCTTTCGCCGTCGAGGCTGGCGGTTAAGCGGTTCGGATCGAGGATCACCTTGCCGTGGCGCAGTTCGCTGCTGCTCTGGCCGTGCGCGCGGCGGATCAACGCTTCGAGGCGCGCTGCCACCTCAATCAGGGCGAAAGGTTTGCACAGGTAGTCATCGGCGCCCAGGCGCAGGCCCTCCACCCGCTGGTTGAGGGCATCGCGGGCGGTGAGGATCAGCACCGGCTCATGGCGGCCTTTATCGCGCCATTCGCGCAGAATATCGAGGCCATCGATGCCGGGTAGGGTGAGGTCAAGGATTGCGGCGTCGTAGGGGGCGCTGTATAAGGCATTTTTGCCCTCCAGCCCGGCGGTAAACCAGTCAATGCTAAAGCCCATTTTGCTCAGCCCGGCTTTGATGCCGTCGCCGATAAGCTTGTCATCTTCCACCAGTAATATGCGCATGTTTCCCTCCGACGATCCCGTTTCTTTGCGCAGTAAACCGCGTTGAAGCGGGTGATGTACAGCATTAAAATTTCTTTTCTCCGCTTAAGAAGTCGTTAAGTTTTGTCGGGCGTAATAGGAGCCATACCAACACAAAAGGGAGAATATAAGATGAAAAAAATTGCTGCGATGACCGCGATTATTGCTTTGGTTTCCATGCCTGTACTGGCCGCCGGGCAGGGAGGATTCACCGGACCGTCTACTACCACTACCACCCAGGCTGGCGGCTTCACCGGGCCGAGCGGCGCGGTGACCACCGTGGCGAACGCCAAGTCGCTGCGTGATGACACCTGGGTGACCCTGCGCGGTAAAATCGTCGAGCGCATCTCTGATGACCTGTATAAATTCCAGGATGCTTCCGGGGTGATCAATGTCGATATCGACCACAAGCGCTGGAACGGCGTGACCGTCGGCCCGCAGGACACAGTAGAAATTCAGGGGGAAGTCGATAAGGACTGGAACTCGGTAGAAATCGACGTTAAACAGATCCGTAAAATCGCGCCATAAGTCTCCGTCGGATAAGCGCAAGATCGGTCAGGAATCGCGATCCTCGCTCTGTCAGAGTATGTCGCGAGGAGGAGACGATGAACGATATTAAGGCCAGCCCGGCGTATGTCGGGCGCTTCCAGCGCGTCTGTAGGTACATTGCGCGCCATCTTGATGAGCCGCTGTCGTTGGAGACGCTGAGCGCGATAGCGCACAGTTCGCCTTACCATTTTCACCGGCAATTTAGCGCTTATACCGGCATTCCATTGTACCGGTATATTCAGTGGTTGCGTCTGCGACGCGCCTGTTGGCGCCTGGCGTTCAACCCCCGCGATAAAGTCATCGATATTGCCCTTGATGCCGGATTTCAGAATGCGGAGTCGTTCAGTCGTGCCTTCCGTACCGCGTTTGACCAAAGCCCGACCCAATTCCGTCAACAACCGGACTGGGCCGAGTGGCATCGACGCGTACCGAAACATACGCTACAGGAGCAAACGTCGATGGACGTCAACATTATTTCGTGCCCCTCCACCCGGATAGCCGTACTGCAACATCGCGGTAGCCCGGACCTTGTCAACGCCACCGCCGCGCGTTTTATCGCCTGGCGTAAGACGAGCGGACTATCGCCCGTCGCCACCAGCGATACCTGGGGGATCGCCTGGGACGATCCGCAGACCACCCCGCAGGAGGCATTTCGTTTTGATATCTGCGGTACGGTCGATCGGCCGGTTGGTGAAAACGCCTTTGGCGTGATTAACGGCGAAATCCCCGGCGGACGCTGCGCCGTCGTGCGCCATCACGGCTCGCTGGACACGCTGGCGAACAGCGTTTGGTTTCTCTATCGCGACTGGTTACCCGCTTCAGGCGAGACGTTACGGGATTTTCCGGTGTACTTCCGTTACCTCAATTTTGTCCATGAGGTGGCTGAGCATGAACTGCAAACCGATATTTATCTGCCGCTGGCCTGATTAAGCGTGACGGAATCCTCAGCCAATCTCACGGCCTGTGACTCAGGGCGTGAGATCGGGTATTATCGCGGGTAGTTTTGCCGTCCGAACGGTCGGTACCCAGATTGAGGATCCACGATTAATGAGCGATATGGCAGAGCGCCTTGCGCTGCATGAATTTACGGAAAATGCTTACCTGAACTACTCCATGTACGTGATCATGGACAGGGCATTACCGTTTATTGGCGATGGCTTAAAACCGGTCCAGCGTCGCATCGTCTATGCGATGTCCGAGCTGGGGCTGAACGCCAGCGCGAAATTCAAAAAGTCCGCCCGCACCGTCGGCGACGTGTTGGGTAAATATCACCCGCACGGCGACAGCGCCTGCTATGAAGCGATGGTGCTGATGGCGCAGCCGTTCTCTTACCGCTATCCGCTGGTGGATGGTCAGGGAAACTGGGGGGCGCCGGACGATCCCAAATCTTTCGCCGCCATGCGTTACACCGAATCCCGCCTGTCGAAGTATGCCGAGCTGCTGCTCAGCGAGCTGGGGCAGGGGACGGTCGACTGGGTGCCAAACTTTGACGGCACGCTGCAGGAGCCGAAAATGCTGCCAGCGCGTCTGCCGAACATCCTGCTGAACGGCACCACCGGCATCGCGGTAGGCATGGCGACCGATATTCCTCCGCACAACCTGCGGGAAGTGGCCAAAGCGGCGATTACGCTGATTGAGCAGCCGAAAACCACCCTCGACGAACTGCTGGATATCGTACAGGGGCCGGATTTCCCGACCGAGGCGGAGATCATCACCTCGCGGGCGGAAATTCGCAAAATCTACCAGAACGGGCGCGGCTCAGTGCGCATGCGCGCGGTGTGGAGTAAAGAGGACGGCGCGGTGGTGATCAGTGCGCTGCCGCATCAGGTCTCTGGCGCCAAAGTGCTGGAGCAGATTGCGGCGCAGATGCGCAATAAAAAGCTGCCGATGGTTGACGATCTGCGCGACGAATCGGACCACGAAAACCCGACCCGTCTGGTGATTGTCCCGCGCTCCAACCGGGTGGATATGGAACAGGTGATGAACCACCTGTTCGCCACCACCGATCTGGAGAAGAGCTACCGCATCAACCTCAATATGATCGGCCTTGACGGCCGCCCGGCGGTGAAAAACCTGCTGGAGATCCTCAGCGAGTGGCTGGTGTTCCGTCGCGATACCGTGCGTCGCCGTCTAAACCATCGGTTAGAGAAAGTGCTGAAGCGCCTGCATATCCTCGAAGGTTTGCTGGTGGCGTTTCTTAATATCGATGAAGTGATTGAGATCATCCGCACTGAAGATGAACCGAAGCCGGCCCTGATGTCGCGCTTTGGCATCAGCGAAACCCAGGCGGAAGCGATTCTGGAATTAAAACTGCGCCACCTCGCCAAACTGGAAGAGATGAAGATCCGCGGCGAGCAGAGCGAGCTGGAAAAAGAGCGCGACCAGCTGCAGGCGATTCTGGCGTCTGAACGTAAGATGAACAACCTGCTGAAAAAAGAGCTGCAGGCCGATGCCGATGCCTTCGGCGACGACCGTCGCTCGCCGCTTCACGAGCGTGAAGAAGCGAAAGCGATGAGCGAGCATGACATGCTGCCGTCTGAGCCGGTGACTATCGTTCTGTCGCAGATGGGCTGGGTGCGCAGCGCCAAAGGACACGACATTGACGCCCAGGGCTTGAGCTATAAGGCGGGCGACAGCTGGAAAGCCTCGGCGAAGGGCAAGAGCAACCAGCCGGTGGTGTTTATCGATACCACCGGACGCAGCTATGCCATCGATCCGATTACTCTGCCTTCCGCGCGTGGCCAGGGTGAACCGCTTACCGGCAAACTGACCCTGCCGCCGGGCGCGACCGTGGAGCATATGCTAATGGAAAGCGACGATCAGAAACTGCTGATGGCTTCCGACGCGGGCTACGGTTTCGTCTGTACCTTCAACGATCTGGTGGCGCGCAACCGTGCCGGGAAAGCGCTAATCACCCTGCCTGACAACGCGCACGTGATGCCGCCGCTGGTGATTGAGGATGAGTCCGATATGCTGCTGGCCATCACCGCCGCCGGGCGGATGCTGATGTTCCCGGTCAGCGATCTGCCGCAGCTGTCGAAAGGCAAGGGCAACAAAATTATCAGCATTCCGGCGGCGGAAGCCGCAGCCGGCCAGGACGGTCTGGCACATCTGTTTGTTCTGCCGCCGCAGAGTACGCTGACCATTCACGTCGGCAAACGGAAGATCAAACTGCGTCCGGAAGAGCTGCAAAAAGTCACCGGCGAGCGCGGCCGCCGCGGTTCGCTGATGCGCGGGCTGCAGAAAATTGACCGCGTGGAAATTGACTCGCCGCGTCGTGCCGCGGCAGGCGATAGCGAAGAGTAAGCGCGTCTCCTCCCGTCTTTGACGGGAGGAGACGAAAAAATGCCGCAAAATCGTTGTTTATTCAGGCGTTGCGATTAACAATGTCCATCATCAGGGACCCAGGAAGAACGGTCCCGGCCTGCGCAGAACTTGTGAGCCTGCCTTCTGCCAGCAGCGAATAATTCTAAGCGGTTTGGGTTTTAGAGGTAGCTATGCTATTCATTTTTCGAGTAATTTTCGTGGTCATTTATTGCATCGTAGTGTGCGTACTTGGCTGTCTGTACTGCTTGTTCAGCCCACGTAATCCAAAACACGTTGCCACTTTCGGCCATCTGTTTGGCCGTTTATCTCCGGTATTTGGCCTCAAGGTAGAGCTACGCAAACCCGCCGACGCGGAAAGCTATGGTAACGCGATCTACATCGCTAACCACCAGAACAACTATGATATGGTGACGGCGTCGAATATCGTGCAGGCTCCGACGGTCACCGTAGGTAAAAAGAGCCTGCTGTGGATCCCGTTCTTTGGCCAACTGTACTGGCTGACGGGCAATTTGCTGATTGACCGTAATAACCGAACCAAAGCGCACGGCACTATTGCCGAAGTCGTCAACGCTTTTAAAAAGCGTAAAATTTCGTTCTGGATGTTCCCGGAAGGGACCCGCAGCCGCGGCCGCGGCCTGCTGCCGTTTAAAACCGGGGCTTTTCACGCGGCTATTGCCGCTGGGGTGCCGATTATTCCGGTGTGTGTCTCGAATACATCGAATAAAATAAAGCTCAATCGCTGGAACAACGGTCTGGTGATTGTGGAAATGCTGCCGCCGGTAGATACCACGCAGTTTGGTAAAGACAACGTGCGCGCGCTGGCGACGCATTGCCGCGAGCTGATGGCCGCCAAAATCGCTGATCTGGACAACGAAGTGGCCGAGCGCGAAGCGGCTGGAAAGCAATAAGACAGGAAACGCCGCCAACGCGCGCGTATTGCTGGCGGGAAACGAATTCCCTTTTTCATTTGTCAGTATGTCATGGAGTTAATATGTCACTCAGTCGGCGTCAGTTTATTAAGGCTTCCGGCGTAGCGCTGTGCGCTGGCGCCGCGCCGCTGAAGGCCCATGCCGCCGGCCAGCAGCCTGCGCTGCCGGTTCCGCCGCTGCTGGAATCTCGTCGCGGCCAGCCGCTGTTTCTGACGCTGCAGCGTTCCCACTGGTCGTTTACCCCCGGCACCCGCGCCCCCGTCTGGGGGATCAATGGCCGCTATATGGGGCCGACGATCCGCGTCTGGAACGGAGACGACGTCAAGCTTATCTACAGCAACCGCCTGACGGAGAACGTGGCGATGACCATCCGCGGTCTGCAGGTGCCTGGCCCGCTGATTGGCGGCGCGGCGCGCATGATGTCGCCGAACGCCGACTGGGCGCCGGTGCTGCCTATCCGCCAGAGCGCGGCGACGCTGTGGTATCAGGCCAACACGCCGAACCGGATGGCGAAACAGGTTTACAACGGTCTGGCGGGCATGTGGCTGGTGGAAGACGAGGTCAGCAAGAACCTGCCGATCCCTAACCACTATGGCGTCGATGACTTCCCGGTGATTATTCAGGATAAACGGCTGGATAACTTCGGCACGCCGGAATATAGCGAACCGGGCAGCGGCGGCTTTGTGGGCGACACGCTGCTGGTTAACGGCGTGCAGAGCCCCTATGTTGAAGTGTCGCGCGGCTGGGTGCGCCTGCGCCTGCTGAACGCTTCCAACTCCCGGCGCTATCAGCTGCAGATGAGCGATGGCCGACTGCTGCATGTGATTTCCGGCGATCAGGGATTCCTGCCGGCGCCGGTTTCGCTCAAGCAGCTATCGCTGGCCCCGGGGGAGCGGCGTGAAATTCTGGTCGATATGACTAACGGCGATGAAGTATCCATTACCTGCGGCGAAGCGGCGAGCATCGTCGACCGTATCCGCGGTTTTTTTGAACCGTCAAGCATCCTGGTCTCCACGCTGGTGCTGACGCTGCGTCCGACCGGGCTGCTGCCGCTGGTGACCGACAGTCTGCCGGTGCGCCTGCTGCCGACCGAGCTGCTCTCCGGTACGCCGATCCGCAGCCGGGATATCACCCTTGGCGACGATCCGGGCATCAACGGCCAGCTGTGGGATCCGCAGCGTATCGATATCACGGCGCAGCAGGGGACCTGGGAGCGCTGGACGGTGCGCGCCGACCGCCCACAGTCGTTCCATATTGAAGGGGTGATGTTCCAGATCCGTAATGTCAACGGCTCGTCTCCTTTCCCGGAAGATCGCGGCTGGAAGGACACCGTGTGGGTCGACGGGCAGGTTGAGCTGCTGGTCTATTACGCTCAACCGTCGTGGCCGCACTTCCCGTTCCAGTATCTGAGCCAGACGCTGGAGCTTGCCGATCGCGGCTCGATCGGCCAGATGCTGGTGAATCCCGCGCCGTAATCTCTTTGACCCTGGCCGGCGCACGGTCAGGGTTTGAGAAAATCCTCCTTCATTTCCACTATCATTCCGGCTTATAATCCACGCCCTTTTGGTTATTTTTTTATCATTTCCCCCGGAAGCAATATGAGCGCAATATCCCTGATCCAACCGGATCGTGACCTTTTTTCCTGGCCGCAATACTGGGCTGCCTGTTTTGGCCCTGCGCCCTTTTTACCGATGTCGCGTGAAGAGATGGATCAACTTGGCTGGGATAGCTGCGACATTATTCTGGTCACCGGCGACGCCTATGTCGACCACCCGAGCTTCGGGATGGCTATCTGCGGCCGCATGCTGGAAGCGCAGGGTTTCCGGGTAGGGATCATCTCCCAGCCGGACTGGAACAGCAAAGACGACTTTATGCGTCTGGGCAAACCGAACCTGTTCTTCGGCGTGACCGCCGGCAACATGGACTCAATGATCAACCGTTACACCGCCGACCGTAAACTACGTCATGACGATGCCTATACGGCGGGTAACGTGGCGGGCAAACGTCCGGACCGCGCTACCCTCGTCTACACCCAGCGCTGTAAAGAGGCGTGGAAAGATGTGCCGGTGATCCTCGGCGGCATCGAAGCCAGCCTGCGTCGTACCGCCCACTATGATTACTGGTCCGACACCGTGCGCCGCTCGGTGCTGGTGGACTCCAAGGCCGATATGCTGATGTTCGGCAACGGCGAGCGTCCGCTGGTGGAAGTGGCTCATCGCCTGGCGATGGGCGAAACCATCGACCAGATCCGCGATGTGCGCAATACCGCCATCATGGTGAAAGAGGCGCTGCCGGGCTGGAGCGGCGTGGACTCCACCCGTCTGGATACGCCCGGTAAAATTGACCCCATCCCGCATCCGTACGGTGAAGATCTGCCGTGCGCCGATAACAAACCGGTCGCGCCGAAAAAACAGGAAGCGAAAAGCATTACTGTGCAACCGCCGCGGCCCAAACCGTGGGAAAAAACCTATGTGCTGCTGCCTTCCTTCGAGAAGGTGAAAGGCGATAAGGTCCTGTACGCTCACGCCTCGCGCATTTTGCACCACGAAACCAACCCCGGCTGCGCCCGGGCGCTGATGCAAAAGCACGGCGAGCGCTACATCTGGATCAACCCGCCGGCAATCCCGCTCTCCACCGAAGAGATGGACAGCGTCTTCGCGCTGCCGTACAAGCGGGTGCCGCATCCTTCCTATGGCGATGCGCGTATTCCGGCGTATGAGATGATCCGCTTCTCAATCAACATCATGCGCGGCTGCTTCGGCGGCTGTTCGTTCTGCTCGATCACCGAGCACGAAGGACGCATAATCCAGAGCCGTTCTGAGGATTCGATCATTAATGAGATCGAAGCCATTCGCGACACCGTGCCCGGCTTTACCGGGGTGATCTCCGATCTCGGCGGGCCAACGGCCAACATGTATATGCTGCGCTGTAAATCGCCGCGCGCTGAGCAGACCTGCCGCCGTCTCTCCTGCGTCTATCCGGATATTTGCCCGCACATGGATACCAACCATGAGCCGACGATCAATCTTTATCGCCGCGCTCGCGAGCTGAAGGGCATCAAGAAGATCCTTATCGCCTCCGGGGTACGCTATGACATCGCGGTCGAAGATCCGCGCTATATCAAAGAGCTGGCGACCCACCACGTCGGCGGCTATCTGAAGATCGCCCCGGAGCATACCGAAGAGGGACCGCTGTCGAAGATGATGAAGCCGGGAATGGGCAGCTACGACCGCTTTAAAGAGCTGTTCGACACCTATTCGAAGCAGGCGGGTAAAGAGCAGTATCTGATCCCGTACTTTATCTCCGCTCATCCGGGGACCCGTGATGAAGATATGGTGAACCTGGCGCTGTGGCTGAAGAAGCATCGCTTCCGCCTCGACCAGGTGCAGAACTTCTATCCGTCGCCGCTGGCGAACTCGACCACCATGTATTACACCGGCAAGAACCCGCTGGGTAAAATTGGTTATAAGAGCGAAGAGGTGGTGGTGCCGAAGGGCGATAAACAGCGCCGTCTGCACAAAGCGCTGCTCCGCTACCACGATCCGGCAAACTGGCCGCTGATCCGTCAGGCGCTGGAGGCGATGGGCAAGAAGCACCTGATTGGCTCCCGTCGCGACTGCCTGGTGCCAGCGCCAACCCTGGACGAAATGCGTGAAGCGCGTCGCCAGAACCGCCATACTCGTCCGGCGCTGACCAAGCACACGCCGATCGCCCATCAGCGCCAGACGCCTGCCGCTGCTGGCGCGAAAAAACGCGTTAAGCCGAAGGCCGTATCACGCTAAGCGGCTGGCCCGGCGGGATCGCTCGCCGGGAACATCTGTGAAAAAAGGAGAGAGGTGATGACGCCGGTCATCCTGTCGCGACAACAACTGGACCAGCTCTGGGAGATAGACCGCAGCGAAATTATCGATACGCTCTACCGTCTCGATAACGGTCAGCTGCGGGCTTATCGGGAATATTATGACGTGCGTGGCTGGGACCCTCACGATCGTCAGGTTTATACTCCGATTCACGAGGCCTGTTACGATCGCGGCGGTATTTTTTTCGCCTTTTTTGACGATGAGCAGATGATTGCCGCAGCGGCGCTGGATACGCTGCCTCGCGGCATGAATGGCGAGCTGCGCCAGCTATTATTCTTTTATGTCGGGGCGGGAAAGCGCGGCCAGGGCTGGGGGCGGCGACTGTTTCAGTATGCCCTGTACCAGCTGCCAGAAATGGGGGCGTCCGGCCTCTATATCTCGTCGATCCCCAACAAAAACACCGTCGATTTTTATCTGGCTCAGGGATGTCGCTTAGCGGATAAGCCCGACCCGGCGCTGTTTGCGCTGGAGCCAGAGGATATTCATCTGGTCTACGATCGCCTTTAACGCCGAGGCGCTAAAGGCGATGGCAAGAGAGAGCATTATCCGCCGAACTGATCCGGGTCAGGACCGAGACGTTTACCCTGGTCCAGCTTCGCGATCGCTCCCAGCTCATCTTTGTCGAGACGGAAGTCCCAGACGTCAAAGTTTTCCGCGATACGCGACGGCGTGACGGATTTCGGGATCACCACCAGACCGCTATCAAGATGCCAGCGGATGACGATTTGCGCCGGCGTTTTGCCGTACTTATCGGCGAGCTGGTGGATGACTTTTTGATCGAAGACGCCTTCGCCGCCCTGGGCCAGCGGGCTCCAGGATTCGGTCTGGATCTTGTGGGTGGCGTTCCACGCGTGCAGCTGACGCTGCTGCATAAGTGGATGGAGTTCTATCTGATTGATCACCGGGGCGACGCCGGTTTCATCAATCAGCTTCTGCAGATGCGGTACCTGGAAATTACACACGCCAATGCTTTTGGTCAGCCCCTGCTGCTGCAGCTCGATCAACGCCTGCCAGGCCTCGACGTAATGGCCGATAGCCGGTACCGGCCAGTGGATTAAATAGAGATCCACATAGTCCAGCTTCAGTTTGCTGAGGCTCTCTTTCAGCGCCTCGTGCGGCCGTTTTTGATCGTCGTTCCACAGCTTGGTGGTGATGAAGAGCTCATCGCGGTTGACGCCAGCGCTGTGCAGCGCATTGCCGACGCCGGTCTCATTTTGGTACGCGGCGGCGGTGTCAAAAGAGCGATAACCGACTTCCAGCGCCTTATGAATGGCGGAGACGACTTCCTCGTTGCCAGCTTTCCACACGCCGAGACCCAGCTGCGGCATCAGGTTGCCGTCGTGCAGTTTTATAACGGTTGGATGTGTCATGCCTTCCTCCTGTTAATGAACTCGGCGAAGCAGGATCCGCCGAGGGGTAGCATTAAGTCTGGACGAAATAGCTAAAAACGGTAGTAAAAACACCTCTCCCCGGCGTTTGTTTAACGTAAGGAGAGGTGAATCAGGCGGGGAGCGCTTAGCGTGCAGCCTCGTAAATACGGCGGCTGACGTCCAGGGTGATATCCTGATGTTCGCCAAGTTTAGTCATGCCGTGCTCTTCCAGTTTCGCCAGCAGCGCCGGGATGGAGCTACCGTCGAGACCGTAATCGGAAAGGCGGGTCGGCACGCCCATCTGCTCGAAGAACTGACGCGTTGCGGCGATGGCGGCATCGATACGTTGGTCGTCAGAGCCTTCGGTAATATTCCACACGCGCTCGGCATACTGCAGCAGCTTCTCGCGCTTGGCATCGCGTTTCTCATTCCACAGCGCCGGCAGCACGATAGCCAGCGTCTGGGCGTGATCCAGGCCGTGCATCGCCGTCAGCTCGTGGCCGAGCATATGCGTCGCCCAGTCCTGTGGCACGCCTGCGCCGATCAGGCCGTTCAGCGCCTGCGTCGCCGCCCACATAATATTGGCGCGCACGTTATAGTTCTCCGGTTCCTGCAGGGCTTTCGGGCCATCCTCGATCAGGGTCAGGAGAATGCCTTCGGCGAAGCGGTCCTGGATTTTGCCGTCTACCGGGTAGGTCACGTACTGCTCGACGGTATGGACGAAGGCGTCAACCACGCCGTTCGCGACCTGGCGCGGCGGCAGGGTGTAGGTATAAACCGGATCGAGGATCGCGAACTGCGGCTGGACGTGCGAAGACATAAACGCGCGTTTGTCGCCGGTGGTTTTCCGCGATATGACCGCGCCTTTGTTGGATTCAGAACCAGTCGCCGGCAGAGTCAGTACCGAGCCCATTGGAATGGCGCTGGCAATTTTGCTGCCATAGGTTTCCAGAATTTCCCACGGATCGATATCCGCGTCGTAGTGGGCTGCTGCAGCGATAAACTTGGTGCCATCCAGCACCGAACCGCCGCCGACCGCCAGCAGGAAGGTCACTTTCTCTTCCCGGGCGAGTTTCACCGCATTCATCAGGGTTTCGTAAGACGGGTTCGGCTCGATGCCGCCAAATTCAAGGACATCCAGGCCATTCAGAGCGGTGAGGACCTGATCCAGGACGCCTGTTTTTTTGACGCTGCCGCCGCCGTAGGTGATCAGTACGCGGGCTTCCGCCGGGATCTGTTCACGCAGCTTTTCAATCGCGCCTTTGCCAAACAGAATGCGGGTTGGGGTATGCAGGTCGAAATTATTCATTGCTTAAGTCCTCCAAAGAGTAAAACCGTCGACAGGGACGATACCGCTGCCCGATGAAGGTTATTGTGGTCCTGGCGCCGTTGACCCTCAATGCACATTCCTGCCGATGTCTTGCCTATTTCTCCATATGGCTGGAGAATTTGTAGCGGCCTGCGCACAATGTACAGGTGAAGAAACATCGGGAGAGACGGTGGCAATGCAACACGCAGAGATATGTCGGACATTAACGGAGAAGATTAACCTGCTGAAAGATAAGCACGAAATGTTAAGTTCGTTGCTGCCTGACGTCCGTTTGCTGTACGGAACGCAACCGGGGCCCCGGACGCCGGTGATGTATCAGCCGGGGATCGTTTTTCTCTTTTCGGGCCATAAAATTGGTTATATCAATGAGCGGACTTTTCGCTACGATACAAACGAATATTTACTGCTGACCGTGCCGCTACCTTTCGAGTGCGAAACCTTTGCCACCCCGGAGGTGCCCCTCGCCGGGATGCGCCTGAACGTCGATATCCTGCAACTGCAAGAGCTGCTGATGGATATTGGCGAAGATCCGCTGTTTCAGCCCGCGGTCGCCTCCAGCGGGATAAACTCCGCGGTACTCTCGGAGGATATTCTGTGCGCTGCCGAACGGCTGCTTGACGTGATGGAGCGGCCGCTGGACGCACGGATCCTTGGCAAGCAAATCGTCCGCGAAATTCTGTATTATGTGCTGACGGGGCCCTGCGGCGGCGCGCTGTTGGCGCTGGTCAGCCGGCAGACCCACTTCAGCCTGATAAGTCGCGTGCTCAAGCATATCGAAAGCCAGTACACCGAAAACCTCAGCGTCGATCGGCTGGCGGCGGAAGCGAATATGAGTGTGTCAGCGTTTCACCATAATTTTAAAGCGGTGACCAGCACTTCTCCTTTGCAGTATCTGAAAAACTACCGTTTGCATAAAGCACGAATGCTGATGATCCATGACGGCATGAAGGCCAGCGCGGCGGCGATGCGCGTGGGATATGAAAGCCCTTCGCAGTTCAGCCGCGAGTTTAAGCGCTACTTCGGTTTGACGCCGGGAGAAGACGCCGCGCGTATTCGCACGATGCAGGGGATGTAATACCGGGAAAGGGCGGCCGGGCGGGCGCAGGCCCCCCCGGCAGGTAAGCGTCAGGCGCTGCAATATTTCTTTTTAATGACCACGAACAGCGTGCCGAGCAGGCCAGCCAGCAGCAGGGCAATCGGCAGGATCATCAGACAGGTCATCACCTGATCTTCATGGCGCTTCACAAACGGGATCATGCTCAGCGCATAGCCAAGACCCGTCACCACACAGACCCACAGCAGGGCGCTCAGCCAGTTGAAGAACTGGAAGCGGCGGTTCGGCAGGCCAGAAATCCCGGCCATGGTTGGCAGCAGGGTGCGGACAAACGCCAGAAAACGGCCCGCGAGCAGCGCCAGCAGGCCGTGGCGGTCAAACATGCAGGTGGCGCGCTGATGGTACTTATGCGGCAGATGCGCCAGCCAGCCTTTCACCGTTTGCGTATTGCCCAGCCAGCGCCCTTGCACATAGCTCAGCCAGCAGCCGAGGCTGGCGGCGGCGGTCAGAATGGCGATAGTGGGCACAAAGTCCATGACGCCTTTAGCAATCAGCGCGCCGGCGAGCAGCAGCAGGCTGTCTCCCGGTAAAAAGGAGGCGGGCAGCAGCCCGTTTTCCAGAAACAGGGTCGCGAACATAACCAGATATACAACGCCCACAACGTGAGGGTTCGCCAATGCGGCAAAATCATGTTGCCACAGCGCGGCGACAATCTCTTGAATGACAACCATGGACTTTCCTAAGTGGTACCGTATTTTTGACTAGTGTACTCCTGAAGAGGCCCGAGCACCTTGATCCCGGGCGCAACAAAAGCGGCCGCTTTGCTAAAAAGCGTCCGCTATTGTTGCCACTGACTGTCACTTTACACGATACGCGCGAAGCCCGCTGCTAAATCCGCCTGCAGATCGTCAACATTTTCGAGACCAATGTGCAGGCGGATCAGCGTGCCGCTGAAGTCGACTTCAGCATCCGGTCGAATGTGAGCGATTTGCTCCGGCTGGTTGGCGAGAATCAGCGACTCAAAGCCGCCCCACGAATAGGCCATACTGAACAGGCTGAAATTGTCGAGGTACTCCGCCAGTTCGGCATCATTGAGGCGCTTGCTGAGCACAAACGAGAATAGCCCGCTGCTGCCGGTGAAATCACGTTTCCAGAACTCATGACCTTTACTGCCGGGCAGGGCGGGGTGGTTTACCCGCGCCACCTGCGGGTGCTGCGCCAGCCACTCGGCGATGCGCAGGCTGCTTTCATGATGCTGACGCAGGCGCACGCCCAGGGTGCGCAGGCCGCGGCTGGTCATATAGGCAGTATCGGCGTCCAGCATTTGCCCCATCAGGTAGGCATTTTCACGCAGCTGCGGCCAGCAGCGCGCGTTCGCCACCGCGGTGCCCACCATGGCGTCGGAATGGCCGATCAGGTATTTGGTGCCTGCCTGAATGGAAATATCAATGCCAAAATCCAGGGCTTTAAACAGGATCCCCGCCGCCCAGGTGTTATCGATCATGATAATCGCTTCCGGGGCGACCTGACGCACGGCGGCGACTATCGCCGGCACATCGTGCACTTCCATGGTGATCGAGCCGGGCGATTCGAGGAACACCACGCGGGTCTCAGGGCGAACCAGACGGGCGATATCGGCGCCGATTAAGGGATCGAACCAGCTGGTGGTGACGCCGAGTTTGGCGAGAATTTTGGTACAAAAGTCCTGGCTTGGCTCATAGGCGGTATTGGTCATCAGCACATGGTCGCCTTGCTCGACAAACGCCAGGATAGTGTTAGCCACCGCCGCGGCGCCGCAGGGGAAGAGGGCGCAGCCGGCGCCGCCTTCCAGCTCGCACATCGCTTCCTGCAGCGAGAAATGGGTCAGGGTGCCGCGACGACCGTAGAACAGCTCGCCGTTGGCCCGATTGCGGGTGGCGTGCTTTTTGGCCTCGACGGTGTCGAAAACCAGCGATGACGCGCGCTGGATAACGCTGTTCACTGAGCCCTGGGTGTACTTTTTGCTCCGCCCGGCGTTGACCAGCGCGGTATCAAGATGTTTATCAGCCATGTTGACGAACCTGTTTTTATACGTCTGGACGTCTAAACTAACATGAATCTGCTTTTCTGTACCAGCGCACCGCCGATACAGGCGAAAATTTTACCAGGCCCGCGGTTAGCCGCTTTTTTACTGCGTAAGCGCAAGGAAAATAAACGTGATTTGCTGCACAGTGTAAATACTAATGAGAACCACTATCAATTCGATGTCGTTTTGATATTATTGTGGGCAGATTTTGTGATTATCGTCGTGGAGATAGAGCGTGGGTAATAATTTGATGCAGGCGGATCTCTCCGTTTGGGGTATGTATCATCATGCCGATATTGTCGTTAAGGTGGTGATGATTGGCCTGATTCTGGCGTCGGTCGTCACATGGGCCATCTTCTTCGGTAAAGGGGCGGAAATCCTCGCCAGCAAGCGTCGCCTCAAACGTGAACAGCAGCAGCTGGCGGAAGCCCGCTCTCTCGATCAGGCCAGCGATATCGCCAGCGCCTTTGAGGCGAAAAGCCTCACCACCCAGCTTATCAATGAAGCGCAGAACGAACTCGAACTCTCTGCCGGTGCCGAAGACAATGAAGGCATCAAGGAACGAACCGGTTTTCGCCTTGAGCGCCGCGTTGCGGCGGTCGGTCGCCATATGGGGCGCGGTAACGGCTATCTGGCGACCATCGGCGCCATTTCCCCGTTTGTGGGCCTGTTTGGTACCGTCTGGGGCATCATGAACAGCTTTATCGGCATCGCCCAGACCCAGACCACCAATCTTGCGGTGGTAGCGCCGGGCATCGCAGAAGCGCTGCTGGCGACGGCCATCGGCCTGTTCGCCGCCATCCCGGCGGTGGTCATCTATAACATCTTCGCCCGCATGATCGGCAGCTACAAGGCCTCGCTCGGCGACGTCGCCGCTCAGGTACTCCTGCTGCAAAGCCGCGATCTGGACCTCAGCGCCAGCGGCGTGAAGCCGGTGCGCAGCGCGCAGAAATTACGGGTAGGTTGATCGGCTATGGCGATGCGTCTTAATGAAAACCTGGACGATAACGGCGAAATGCATGAGATCAACGTGACGCCGTTTATCGACGTCATGCTGGTTCTGCTGATTATCTTTATGGTGGCCGCGCCGCTGGCGACGGTCGACGTGAAGGTCAATCTGCCTGCCTCCTCCAGCCAGCCGCAACCGCGACCGGAAAAACCCATCTACCTGTCGGTGAAGGCGGATAAGAGCATGTTCCTCGGCAACGACCCGGTTACCGAAGCGAATATGATTAACGCCCTGGATAGCCTGACCGCCGGCAAAAAAGATACCACCGTCTTCTTCCGCGCGGATAAAACCGTCGATTACGAGACGATGATGAAAGTGATGGATACCCTGCATCAGGCGGGCTATCTCAAGATCGGGTTGGTGGGCGAAGAGACCGTCAAAGCGAAGTAACCTCCCCCTTTCCACTTTTCTTCTCAGGCTGGCCTTGCGCCAGCTTTTTAATAGGTGACGCAATAACTTGTAAGACCAATCTTATAGATGTGTGACAATTTTCTCAGTTAACAGAAAACATAAACCCGATGCGAAAAATGACAATAGGATAGTTTTTATCCTGCCTCTACAGTGAATACCACTTCATCTGAGAGGGATTATATTGTGAATCACGATAATAAACTGTCATTTGCGGAGAAGCTGGGATATGGCATGGGGGATGCAGCCTGCGGTATCGTTTACTCTTCGGTAACCATGTTTCTGACATGGTTTTATACGGATATTTACGGGCTTTCTGCTGCCGCAGTCGGAGTGATGTTCCTGGTGACGCGGGTTCTGGATGCGATTACCGATCCGCTAACCGGCATTGTTGCAGACCGTGTAAAGACCCGCTGGGGCCATTTTCGCCCGTGGCTTATCTGGTTTGCCGTACCTTATGCCGTGCTGGCGGTAATGACCTTCACGACTCCGGAATTTGGCGCATCGGGTAAACTGGTTTATGCCTACCTGACCTACACCTTACTCATGCTGTGTTACACCTTTATCAATATTCCCTACTGCGCATTGGGCGGAGTCATTACGCGTGATGAGAAGGATCGCCTTTCAGCCCAGTCATATCGTTTTACGATCTCATCTCTGGCCGGTCTGATGGTTTCTGTCGCAACCCTGTTCCTGGTGGATTTTTTCGGTAAAGAAAATAAGCAGTTTGGTTTTCAGGCGACAATGGGAATCATGGGCGCGATCGCTATTGTAATGCTGGCTTTTTGCTTCTTCTCTACCAAAGAACGCGTGGCTCCAGCTGTTGAACAGCAGGGGAGCATACGCGAAGACCTCCGTCAGCTGCTGGCGAATGACCAGTGGCGTATTGTGGCGATAATTACTTTTTTCTCCAGTATGGCCGGGGTTATGCGCAGCGCCGCCACGCTCTATTATGCAACCTACCTGATGTTAGGCGGTGTGGAGTCAGCGGCGGGAACGGCCATGAAATCAGCATTTGTTTCCACCAGCGTCGTTGGCACGATTATCGGCAGCATCGCCGCCGGATGGCTGGCCAAGCGCTATCGCGCGGTATCGCTGTTTAAAAATATCAACCTCCTGCTGGTCCTGGTTGGCGTCGTAATGTTCTTTGTGCCGCCGACCTGGCTGCCGGTGGTGTTCCCTTTATACTTCCTGGTCGGCTTCTTCCATCAGATGTACCAGCCGTTTAAATGGAACATGATGGCCAACGCTGCCGATTATGGCGAATGGAAGTTTGGCCGTCGCATCACGGGATTATCCTATTCCGGTAATCTGTTTGCTTTGAAAATGGGCATGGCGGTTGCTGGCGCCGCCGTAGGTTTTTCGCTTGGGCTATTTGGCTATCAGGCGGGCGTAACGGCGCAGACTCCGCTGGCGACAATGGGAATTGTGGGGCTGTTAACCCTCGGTCCATCACTATCTTACCTGCTCCTGTGGTGGCTGGCGCGTTTCTATAAGCTGGATGACAAAATGATGCAGACAATTCAGCGCGAGCTGTCCATGCGTCAGCAGCAGGGGCATTCAGAGACGCATTTGCCGCTAAACGCCGTTCCGGAAAAGGCCTGAGGAGATGCGAAATATGACCCCTTCTGAATACCAAAATCCTATCTTATGCGCCGATTATTCCGACCCGGATATCGTGCGCGTAGGCGATGATTTCTTTATGGTCTCTTCCAGTTTTAACCATGTGCCCGCTTTACCGATCCTGCATTCAACGGACCTGGTTAATTGGACTATCATCAACCACGTTATGGATGAACTGCCGCTACCTGGTTATGACCGGTATCAGCCGGGTAAGGGCGTATGGGCGCCGTCGATTCGCTGGCACGATGGCAAGCTGTGGGTCTGCTTCAGCACGCCAGATGAAGGTATTTTTATCTGCCATACCGAGGATCCGTGGGGGGAATGGAGCGCTCCGCACTGCCTGCGCGAGGCCAGAGGTTGGATAGATCCCTGCCCGTTCTGGGACGACAATGGTCAGGCCTGGTTGGTACATGCCTTCGCCCATAGCCGCAGCGGCATCAAGCATAAACTGCAGTTGTTTGCGATGGCGCCGGACGCCAGCGAATTGCTGGGCGAAGGGCAGATTATCTATGACGGCTGCTGCGATTTACCTACCCTTGAGGGGCCAAAGGTTTATCAACGCGCCGGTTGGTACTACATCTTTGCTCCTGCGGGCGGGGTTGAAAATGGCTGGCAGACGGTACTGCGCGCGCGCCAGATGACGGGGCCCTGGGAAGCCAAAAACGTGCTTTTCCAGGGAAACACCTCGATAAATGGACCACATCAGGGCGGCTGGGTGGAGGGTGAGGAGGGCGAATGCTGGTTTGTTCATTTCCAGGACTTACACCTCTATGGCCGCGTGGTTCACCTCCAGCCGATGTCCTGGGGTAACGATGGCTGGCCGCGTATCGGTGAGCAGATTGGCAACTGCGGCGTCGGACAGCCGGTTTTACGTTGGCCGCGTCCTAAAGGGTTAACGCCTTCACCGGCATTGGCGCCGCAAACCAGCGACTATTTTGCGCAAGGCCAACCGGGAATACAGTGGCAGTGGCAGGCTAACCCCAGCCCTGAGTGGCTGCTGCCGGCGAAAGGCGAACTTCGATTACGCTGCGTCCCATTATCCGAAGTCGATGGACAGAGAGCGTTATACTGGGCGCCGCAGCTGTTGCTGCAGAAATTCCCGGCGCTAACTTTTAGCGCGAAAACAAGCGTAACGTTATATGCCGCTCAGGACGGTGATGCCGGAGGCCTGATCGTATACGGCGAACGCTACGCCGCTTTGCTGGTGGAGTTTGGGCAAGGGGGTTACCGGCTCGTGTGGCGACACGGTTGGATGAGCGATGCGGGCGTGGTGCGCGAAACTCGTCAGGTTCTTGCTGAGCTTAAGTGCGGCAAGTGTCAGCTGCAGGTGGCCGTAGGCGAAGGCGGCCTGTGTCAATTTTCCTGGCGAGCCGAGGAGGAGTGGCGGAAGGTTCCTCTTTGTTTTGCTGCCGGGAAGGGAAAATGGGTCGGCGCGAAATTTGGCCTGCTGGCTGCTTCAATGGTTGGCCTACAAAGCGAGGGCTACTCCGCTTTGCAGGACTTTGAGGTCATACTTTAAAGAAACCGTTTCTGGCCGCCTGTAGATGACGCTGGCGGCTGATGTTGCATAAGCGTTACCCTGTTGCGATATAATGGCGGCCGTTTATGTTAACTGACAGGATCTTATGGAACGCTTTCTGGAAAATGCTATGTACGCCTCGCGCTGGCTGCTGGCGCCGGTTTATTTTGGCCTCTCGCTCGGTCTGATTGCGCTGACCATCAAATTTTTTCAGGAGATCTTCCACATACTGCCGCATATTTTTAGCGTCAGCGAGTCGGATATGATTCTGACCCTGCTGTCGCTGGTGGATATGACCCTGGTGGGCGGTTTGCTGGTGATGGTGATGTTCTCCGGGTATGAAAATTTTGTCTCGCAGCTGGATATTAACGAGGGTAAAGAAAAACTCAGCTGGCTGGGCAAAATGGACGCGACTTCGCTGAAAAATAAGGTTGCCGCCTCCATCGTGGCGATCTCCTCTATTCACCTGCTGCGGGTGTTTATGGATGCGAAAAACGTCCCGGACAATAAGCTGATGTGGTACGTGATTATCCACCTGACCTTCGTGCTTTCGGCCTTTGTGATGGGCTACCTTGATCGTCTGACCAAAGTGAAACACTGATCCCTTCTCTCCCGGCGGTGTTAGCCGCTGGGCTGTTCCTCCCCGTTTTATGCTTTTCTGGGCTGGCGTATGTCCGGGCTTCTGCTTTGCTTAAAGAGCGCTTAACAACGGAGGCAGGGTGATGACGCGATTAACGGCCAAAGATTTCCCGCAGCAGTTGCTCGAGTATTATGACTACTATGCCCACGGCAAAATCAGTAAACGCGAGTTTCTCCAGCTGGCGGGGAAATATACTGTCGGCGGGATGACCGCGCTGGCGCTGTTTAATCTGCTGAAGCCCGACTATGCCCTGGCAGAGCAGGTACCGTTCACCGACCCGGATATCCGCCCGGAGTATATTCATTATCCCTCTCCTGACGGTCACGGCGAAGTGCGGGCTTACCTGGTGACGCCGACAAAAATAGCCGACAAAGCGCCCGCTGTGGTGGTGGTGCATGAGAACCGCGGCCTGAACCCCTATATTGAAGATGTAGCCCGGCGGGTAGCGAAAGCGGGGTATATCGCGCTGGCGCCGGATGGCCTGAGCGCCGTCGGCGGCTATCCGGGGAATGATGATGAAGGCCGCGCCCTACAGCAGAAAGTCGATCCCGTGAAGCTGATGAATGATTTTTTTGCGGCGGTCGCGTTTATGGCGAACTATCCACAGGCGACGGGGAAGGTCGGTATCACCGGTTTTTGCTACGGCGGCGGCGTCAGCAACGCGGCGGCGGTGGCGATCCCCGAGCTGGCCTGTGCGGTGCCGTTTTACGGTCGCCAGCCGCCGCTGAAGGAGGTCGATAAAATTAAAGCACCGCTGCTGCTGCACTATGCCGGCCTCGATAGCGGCATTAATGAAGGCTGGCCTGCCTATGAACAGGCGTTGAAGGAACACCATAAAGTCTACGAGGCCTATTTCTATCAGGGCGTGAATCACGGCTTTCATAATGATTCCACGCCGCGCTACGATCGGGCTGCGGCTGATCTGGCCTGGCAACGCACGCTGGCATGGTTTGAGAAGTATTTACGCTAGCGCAACCGTCATAAATAGCGCTACCGCTCGCTCAAAAAAACGCTATATAATTTATTATATAACGATTGGGAGGGCGCGATGGAAAATCATTTTGGCAAAGGCTTAATGGCGGGGCTACAGGCATCCTATGCTGACACCGCCGCGCATGCGGCGAATTTTTGCGCCGACTATAAACGCGGGTTTGTGCTCGGCTACTCGCACCGCATGTTTGAAAAAACCGGCGACCGCCAGCTCAGCGCCTGGGAAGCGGGGATCCTCACCCGTCGCTATGGCCTGGACAGGGATATGGTGATGGATTTCTTCAAAGAAGGTGGGTCGGGTATGGCGATGCGCTATTTTCTGGCGGGCTATCGGCTGGAAAGCTAAACAGGACGGCTTCGCAGGCGGAACCGTCCTGTGGTGGGAACCCTTTCCCGTCAACGGGAAAGGGTGAAGACCTTACGCCTGGCGCTTATCTTCCGTTTGGGTGTCAAAGTCGCGGGCGTCATGGCGCTCATGCAGCTGCTCATTGAGCGGGCCGTTGGTGCGGTTGACGATGCGTCCGCGCTTGACGGCCGGGCGGTTGCCGACATCCTGCGCCCAGCGCAGCACGTTTTTATAGCTCCCGGCGTCGAGGAACTCCGCCGCGTTATAGACATTGCCCAGCACTACGTTGCCATACCACGGCCAGACAGCCATATCGGCGATGGTGTACTCCTCGCCGGCCACATAGCGACCGCGGGCGAGCTGTTTGTCCAGCACGTCGAGCTGGCGTTTAGCTTCCATCGTAAAGCGGTCGATCGCGTACTCGATCTTCACTGGCGCATAGTTATAGAAGTGGCCGAAGCCGCCGCCGAGGAACGGCGCCGCGCCCTGCAGCCAGAACAGCCAGTTGAGGGTTTCGGTGCGACCGGCAGGATCTTTCGGCAGGAAGAAACCAAATTTTTCCGCCAGATAGAGAAGAATGTTGCCGGACTCAAATACCCGGGTCGGCGGCGTGGTGGAATGGTCGCTGAGGGCCGGGATCTTCGAGTTCGGGTTGATCTCGACAAAGCCGCTGGAAAACTGATCCCCTTCGCCAATGCGTATCAGCCAGGCGTCGTACTCCGCGCCGCTGACGCCCAGCGCCAGCAGCTCCTCCAGCATGATCGTCACCTTCTGGCCGTTGGGCGTGCCGAGTGAGTATAGCTGGAGCGGATGGGTTCCCACCGGCAGGACGCGTTCATGAGTCGCGCCGGAAACGGGACGGTTGATGTTGGCGAACGCGCCGCCGCTGTTTTGCTTCCATTCCCACACTTTTGGTGGCTGGTAGTTTTGCTCTGACATGCTGGTTTGCCTTTTTCGTGGATGTACAAAAAGTGTAGCAGGTGACCTCAGGCCATAATCCGCGCGGCCCACACGCTGACATCATCGCCGCTGCCCAGATCCGGCTGCACCAGGCCGTTGACCATAAAGGTCGGCGAGACATGGATGCCGTTCTGACGGGCGTATTTACTGTGCCACTTGATCACGTCCTGCAGCTCCGGGCGGGCAAAGGCGGCCCCCAGCAGCACGTGACTGTAGCGTTCAATGCGCTCAATGATTTGCTGCGGCGTGGCGTTCATATTCGGCCCGCTGCAGTGATCGGTAAACTCAAACTCTTCCCGATGGTCGGCCACGGCCTGCATCACCTTATGCGCCTGCTCTCTGCCGTGCGGCAGGGTGGACGCGGCGAGGATGCAGCGGACGATAACCCCGGAGAACAGATGCCACGGCTGCGACTGCAGGCGTATCTTGATGGTCACGTTATCGGCGCCGACCTCATCGAGCAGATCGTCGAGTTTATTAAACGCGCGGACAGAGTAGGGGCAGGTGGGCTCAAGGAACACCTCAAACGTCCGCGGGCCGTGTCCCCAGACCAGCGGTTGGGCATTCAGATGCGAGGGTGTGCTCATTGTCGACTCCTGATGTTGCGTTGTTTTTTTGTTATATCACCGATAACGATATCACTTTTGTTTCCGGCTGCAGGGTTATTTTCCTTAACGGCACGATTAGCGAAACGAATGAGTGGTATCATCGTTACACCTCTGTCTGGTAAGTGCCTGCGGCAGGATAAGAAGAGGGAGTTTTGTTTCGCCAACTGCCCGGGCTGCATTAATTTGAGGTCAGGCTAAATGAGCAAAGGATCGACAAGCAGTGACGCCCCGTTTGGGACATTGTTAGGCTATGCACCCGGTGGCGTAGCGATTTATTCATCGAATTACAGTAGCTTAAATCCGCAGGACTACCCGGATGACGCGACGTTTCGCAGCTACATCGGTAATGAGTATATGGGGCATAAATGGCAGTGCGTGGAGTTTGCGCGCCGCTTTCTGTTCCTGACCTATGGCTTTGTCTTCACCGATGTGGGGATGGCTTATGAAATCTTCTCCCTGCGTTTCCTGCGCGAAGTGGTCAATGACAATATTCTGCCGCTGCAGGCCTTCGCCAACGGCTCCCGCCGTCCGCCTATCGCTGGTTCGCTGCTGATCTGGCAGAAGGGGGGCGAGTTTAAGCACACCGGCCATGTGGCGGTGATCACCCAGCTTGTCGGCAATAAGGTGCGTATCGCCGAGCAGAACGTGATTCACTCGCCGCTGCCGCAGGGCCAGCAGTGGACCCGCGAGCTGACCCTCGAGGTCAACGACGGCCGGTACACCATCAAAGATACCTTTGCCGATACCGAAATTTTAGGCTGGATGATCCAGACCGCCGATACCGAACACAGCCTGCCGCAGCCGGTGCTGCCGGGCGAGGCGATGGCCATCAAAGGCGCGCGGCTGCCAAACAACGGCCAGTTTCGCGGTAAATGGCTGAACGAGAAAGACCCGCTGCAGAAAGCCTACGTGGCAGCCAACGGTCATTTCATCAACCAGGATCCCTATCAGTATTTCACCATCAGCGAAAGTGCCGAACAGGAGCTGATCAAAGCCACCAACGAGCTGCACCTGATGTATCTGCACGCCACCGATAAGGTGATGAAGGATGACAACCTGCTGGCGCTGTTCGATATTCCGAAAATTCTCTGGCCTCGTCTGCGCCTCTCGTGGCAGCGCCGCCGTCATCATATGATCACCGGGCGCATGGATTTTTGCATGGACGAGCGCGGGCTGAAGGTGTACGAGTACAATGCCGATTCCGCTTCCTGCCATACCGAAGGCGGGCTGATCCTCGAACAGTGGCTGAAGCAGGGCTACTACGGCACCGGCCACAATCCGGCGGAAGGTCTGCTCGATGAGCTGGCGGGGGCGTGGAAACACAGCCGGGCGCGGCCCTTCGTCCACATCATGCAGGACAAGGATCTGGAAGAGAACTACCACGCGCAGTTTATTCAGCGTTCGCTGACCCAGGCCGGTTTTGAGAGCAAAATTCTCTTTGGCCTTGATGAGCTGCGCTGGGACGCTGCCGGTCAGCTGATCGACGCCGACGGGCGGCTGGTCAACTGCGTCTGGAAAACCTGGGCATGGGAAACCGCCATTGAGCAGGTGCGCGAAGTCAGCGCCGAGGAGTACGCGGCGGTACCGATTCGTACCGGACATCCGCAGAATGAGGTGCGGCTGATTGACGTCCTGCTGCGTCCTGAAGTATTGGTATTCGAACCCCTGTGGACGGTGATCCCCGGCAACAAAGCCATTCTGCCGGTGCTGTGGTCGCTGTTCCCGCATCATCGCTATCTGCTGGATACCGATTTTGAGGTTAACGACGAGCTGGCGAAAACCGGCTATGCGGTGAAGCCTATTTCCGGGCGCTGCGGTAACAATATCGACCTGATCGGCCCTCAGGATGAACTTCTGGATAAGACCGGCGGCCAGTTTGTCGATCGCAAGAATATCTACCAGCAGCTGTGGTGCCTGCCGAAAGTGGACGGTAAGTACATTCAGGTGTGCACATTTACCGTCGGCGGTAACTACGGCGGTACCTGCCTGCGCGGCGATTCGTCGCTGGTGGTGAAAAAAGAGAGCGATATCGAGCCGTTAATCGTTTTGAAAGACAAAGCATGACGTACGAAACCCGGGTAGCGGCATACCCCTGTCCGGGTGACAACGTACTGAAAAGGATAGCCCCGGCATGGTAAGCGCCGCCGGGGAGCACCTGCAACGAAGCCAAGATAATTAACACAACAACAAGACAGAAAAGGAAAATAGTATGCACGATCGGCGTCTCGCCGCCCGCGCGGGTGAACTCAAGCCCTCCGCCGTCCGCGAACTTCTCAAGCACAGTAAACTGCCCGGCGTGATTTCGCTTGGCGGCGGCATTCCGGCCCCGGAACTGTTTGATACCGAAGGCCTGGAGCTGGCGGTGCAGAAGGTGATGAGCGAGCGTTTTAATGACGCATTCCAGTACGGTCTGACGGAAGGCTACCCGCCGCTGCGCCAGGCGGTGAGTGAAATTTGCCACTCCCGTGGCGTCGCCTGTTCAGCCGCCCAGGTCTATATCACCTCCGGCTCCCAGCAATCGCTGGATATCGTTGCCCGTACGCTGCTCGATCCGGGCGATACTATCGTCGTTGAGCGTCCCACTTATCTGGCGGCGCTGCAGGTATTTCAGCTGGCGCAGGCCAATATTCTCAGCGTTGACACCGACGATGACGGGATGCTGGTGGAGCAGTTGGCCGACCTGCTGGAGACCACCCGCGTCAAAGCTGTTTACCTGGTGCCGACGTTCGGCAATCCCGGCGGCAAAACGCTGAGCGAGGCGCGTCGTCGCCGGTTGGTTGAGCTGGCGAAACAATATGATTTCGTCATTCTGGAAGACGATCCCTACGGCGAAATTAGCTTTACTGACGCCGTTCGGCGCCCGCTCTATCAGCATGCTGTCGAGCTGGGCTGTGAAGATCAGGTGGTTTACACCTCGACTTTTTCGAAAATCCTCGCGCCAGGGATGCGTATCGGCTGGATCGTCATGCCGGACTGGCTGGCGCAGCAGACGGTGATTGTGAAGCAGGCGGCGGATCTGCATACCAATATGCTGTCGCAGGTGATCACTGCGGAATACCTCAGTCTGAACCGGCTGGATAACCAGATTGCGTTGATTCGCGAAGACTACCGCAAGAAGTGCGTGGCGCTGGCCGATGCGCTGGAAAGCCGCCTTGGCGAGCACCTGGAATTCAGCCGCCCGCAGGGGGGGATGTTCCTGTGGGCGCGTTTCCGCTATCCGTTCGATACCATGGAATGGATGAAGAAAACGCTGGAAAACGGCGTGGTGTACGTCCCGGGTGAAGCGTTCTATCACGATAAGCCGGATACCCGTACCCTGCGTCTTTCTTACTCCACGGTGTCAGAAGCCGGATTGCTGACGGCCGTTGAGCGGCTGGCGGCCTCCCTGTAACGTCTCTGCTGTGCGCCGCTTTTCGGCGGCGCGCAGCCCTGCGTGACGTTAACGTCCAGCGCAGGGTCAATCCGTTTCGGCGATCCGGTCATCGAGCCAGACCAGCATCAGCGCTGCGAGAAAAGCCAGCGCAAAGGTTCCAATAAACAACCACATAGACGTCCCTCGCGGGTTAATTATTTTGCTGATTCTACCGGAGAGCGATCGTTGCGGTCGGCGATGGAGATTTTAGTTCCGGCGGAATGGCTGGCGAGAGAGAAAAAGTCATCGGCATCAATATCGAAGTTAAGAATAATTTCCCTGTATTTTCCACCGTTAATTAACGCTTTGGCTTCTTTAACACTACTGGCAATAATGACAGGCATCAGTTTTATCTCATTTTGAAAACTGTGAAGCAAAATAAGAGTTAGTTCGTACCAGATCAACTACTTTTTATCGTATTCCGCCGCAGAAAAAACGTCGTACTGTGACGCGACGACGACCGGATATTTTGTGACAGCGATCCGGTCATCAACAGCACAATCTTATTCGACGCTGGCGATATGCTGCAATTTTGCCAACTCGTCAGGATGATTTCCCCTGTTGTTTTTCGCGCAATATCTCGCCGCAGCGCTGCTTGTCCTGACGCAGCGCCTGCTGTTCCTGCGGGCTGAGCTGGCGCCAGGTATCCAGCATCCGCTGCCCCAGCGCCGGAAGGTAATGGGTTTTATGCAGCGCGTAGTCAGAATTTCCCCCCTCGACGATATTCTGCATATCGTGGAGGAACTGGCGGCTGTCGTCATGATCGATTATGCAAAATACCGCCCGGTAGTAAGCTTCATCTTCCTCGGTGTAATGCGGGGTGAACCACCAGACCAGCAGCGCGATAAGCGCCAGTAGCGGGATAATTAAGGATAATTTTTTCAACATCAGTTTTTCGGCCGGAGACAATCAGCCGTCAGTGTACCTGCAACGACGGCCTGATGTAAGCGCCGGCCCCGGCGGGCCGGCACAGGCTAGTAGCCGACCGGGTAGATGCGGCCGGTCTGAACGCCTTCAATGCTGCGGCGATAGGCCTGCGCCACGGCGGCGGCGGGAACGCTGGGGAAGCCCGGGAAAAAGTCGCCGTAGGCCGCCAGCGACTCGCTGAGCACGGTGGGGCTGATGAGATTGATGCGGATCCCGCGCGGCAGTTCGCAGGCGGCGGCGCGGACAAAGCCTTCCAGACCGGCGTTGACCGTCGTGGCATTGACCCCCTGAGCAATGGGTTCCTGCGCGACAATACCGCTGACCAGGGTAATCGACCCCCCGTCGCGCAGAAAATGCTGGCCGACCAGCGCCAGGCGAATTTGTCCCAGCAGCTTGTCCTGCAGTCCGAGGTTGAACTGGCTGTCGGTCATGGTGCTTAACGGCCCAAAGTGCAGATTGCCGGTGGTGGAGACGATGGCATCTACTTCACCCGTTTGGGCAAATAGCGCCTCGACGCTCTCCTGCGAGGTGATATCCACCTGATAATCTCCCCGGGTGCGGCCGACGCGGATAACCTCATGTCTCTGACTCAGTTCTTCGCTGACCGCGCGACCGATGGTGCCGCTGGCACCGATAACGATAATTTTCATGGCAGACTCCTGATGAGGTGAGAGGCTATTTTTTAATAAAAGTAATCTCGGATAAACTGGCTAAAAGTTAGAACATTACTAACCAGAGGTTAGCAATATGGACAAATTACGAGGGATGGAGACGTTTATTGCCGTGGTGGAGTGCGGCAGCTTTACCGGGGCGGCGTCGCGCCTGGGGCTGTCGGCGGTGATGGTTGGGAAATATATCGCCCAGTTGGAAAGCCAGCTGGCGACGCGTCTGCTGGAGCGTAACACCCGACGCCAGAGCCTCACCGACGCCGGGCGAGTCTATTTTGACGAAGCGAAACGGGTGATGGAGCAGGTCTCCATCGCCGAAAGCGCGGTCGAGCGGCTGCGGCTGGCGCCGGCCGGCACCCTGCGGGTGAGCGCTCCCACCTCGTTCGGCGCCAGCGTGATCGCGCCCCTGACCGCCACCTTCCTGCAGGTCTGGCCTGCGGTCCGGGTGGAACTGGATCTGACTAACCGGATGGTCGATCTGGTGGATGAGGGGTTCGATCTGGCGATCCGTATCGGCGAGATCCATCAGGAGGATCTGGTGGCTCGCTACCTGGCGCCTTATCGGATGGTGATCTGCGCCGCGCCGGCTTATCTGGCGCGTTACGGGACCCCCGGGACGCCAGAGGATCTCGCCGATCATCTCTGTCTGTCCCATACGGTCTGGACCGCCCGCAACGAGTGGCGGCTGCCGGGCGTAGAGGGAGAAGTGCGCTGGAAACGCGATGCGGTTTTGCGCTGCAACGATGGCTACGCGCTGCGCCAGGCGGCGATCGCCGGGGCCGGGCTGCTGATGCAGCCGGAGGTACTGCTGGCCGATGCGCTGGCCAGCGGCAGCCTGGTGCGCGTGCTGGAGGCGTGGACTCCGCAGCCGCGGCCTGTGCATCTGCTCTGGCGCCAGGATCGTCGGCCCCTGCCGAAGCTGACGCAGTTTATCGCCCACCTTCAGCAGGGAATGGCCGACGCGCTGACAACGACCCGCGCGTCGGAATAATCACTCCGCCCGCAGCGCCTGCTGCCAGTCGGCAATCAGATCGTTGGGATCTTCGATCCCCACCGACAGGCGGATCAGCTGCGGTGTGATACCGTTCGCCAGGCGTTTCTCCAGCGGGATCGAGGCATGGGTCATGCTGAAGGGCTGGCTCACCAGACTCTCCACGCCGCCCAGGCTCTCCGCAAGCGTAAACCAGCGCAGCTTGCTGATGATGCGCTCGGCGTAACCTTCATCGCCCTTCACCACCACCGAAATCATGCCGCCGGGCAGGGCCATTTGCTGGCGCGCCAGCTGATGATGCGGGTGCGAAGCCAGCCAGGGAAACCAGACTCGCTCCACTTCCGGCTGCTGTTCCAGCCATTCGGCGAGCTGCAGCGCGTTCGCGCTGTGGCGCTCCATCCGCAGCGCCAGGGTACGGATGCCGCGCAGCGTCAGGAAGCTGCTGAACGGGTCAAGCACGCCGCCTACCGCATTCTGCAGATAGCCAAGCTTTTCCGCGAGCCCGGAGTTATCGCCAACCACCGCCAGGCCGGCGACGACATCGGAATGGCCGTTGAGGTACTTGGTCGCGGAGTGCACCACAATATCAAACCCATGCTCCAGCGGGCGATGGATCGCCGGCGAAGCAAAGGTGTTATCGGCGACGCTGATCAGGTTATGGCGGCGCGCGATGGCGGCGATGGCGCTGAGATCCGCGAGCTTCAGCAGCGGGTTGGTGGGCGTTTCCACCCAGATCATGCGGGTGTCGGGGCGGATCGCCGCTTCAATTCCCGCCAGGTCGTCGGGTTTCACCCAGCTCACCTGCAGACCCGCGCTACGGCGGCGAACGTTTTCCAGCAGGCGGTAAGTGCCGCCATACACATCATCGACCGCCACCAGGTGACTGTCCTTATCCAGCAGCTCCAGCACGGTGGAGATGGCGGCCAGCCCGGAGGCGAACGCGTAGCCGCGCGTGCCGTTTTCCAGGTCGGCGATCGCCGTCTCCAGCGCGTGGCGGGTGGGATTCCCGCTGCGGGAATATTCATAACCGGTATGCTGCCCCGGCGCTGGCTGAGCAAAAGTGGAGGTGGCATAAATCGGCGGCATCACTGCGCCGTGGCTGTCGGTGAAGGTTCCGCTATGTACACTCAGGGTGTGGATAGATGACATAAAAAATTCCTTATTGTGCGACTCGGTTACGCCAGGCGGTCAATACATCGCTGCGGGTGACCAGGCCAAGAAAACGCGCGTTGTCAGCGATCACCGCCACCAGACCGCGATCGAGAATGGCCTGCAGTTCGCTCTCGGGCGCATGCTTATCGAGGGTTTCAACATGGCGACTCATCGCTTCGCTAACCGGTAGGGAGAAGCGTTGGCGATCGCCCTGTACGTGGCGGATCAAATCCCACTCATCGACGATGCCGACCACGCGGCCATCCTCCAGAACCGGCAGCTGGGAGATGTCATACAGCCGCATGCGGGTAAAGACCGCGGCCAGGGTGTCGTCCGGCGCGGCCGTGACGGTAGCGCCTTCGTCATGGCGCAGGGCGATAAAATCACTGAGATCGCCCTGTTCGGGGCGGGCGATCAGTCCTTGCTGGCGCATCCAGTCGTCGTTGAACATTTTGGACAGGTATTTATTGCCGCTGTCGCAGGCGAAGGTTACTACCCGTTTCGGACGGCTTTGCGTCCGGCAGTAGCGCAGCGCGGCGCTGAGCAGGGTGCCGGTGGAAGAGCCGGCCAGCACGCCTTCGACCTGCAGCAGCTGGCGCGCAGTCTGGAATGCTTCGCGGTCGCTGACGCGATACGCGGTATGTACCCCCTCCAGCCTGGCCAGCGGCGGGATAAAATCTTCGCCGATCCCTTCGACCAGCCAGGATCCCGTTTCGCCGTAGCGTCCGGTGTCGACCTGATCGGCTAGGATCGAACCCGCCGGATCGGCGAGAATAAATTCCGTTTTCGGCGAGTGCTCAGCAAACCAGGCCTGAAGCCCACCCAGCGTGCCGCCGGAGCCGACGCCGACGACGATGGCGTCGATGTCGCCCTCCAGCTGCTGATAAAGCTCCGGCGCAGTGGAGGTGGCATGGGCCAGCGGATTAGCGTCGTTGTTAAACTGGTCGATATAAAAGGCGCCCGGCGTTTCATCGGCAAGGCGGCGGGCATAATCCTGGTAGTAGGCCGGGTGGCCTTTATTGACGTCGGAGCGGGTGAGCAGCACCGTCGCGCCCAGCGCCCGCAGATGAAAGATTTTCTCGCGGCTCATTTTGTCCGGCACCACCAGGATCAGGCGGTAATTTTTCTGCGCCGCGATCAGCGCCAGGCCGAGACCGGTGTTGCCGGCGGTGGCTTCGATAATCGTTCCCCCGGGCGCCAGTTTTCCCTGGCGCTCGGCTTCATTAATCATCGACAGCGCAACCCGATCTTTAATTGACCCGCCGGGGTTCTGATTTTCCAGTTTTAAAAACAGACTGCAGGGCCCGGTATCCAGTTTGTGCAACTGGAGCAGGGGAGTATGACCGATCAGGTCGCTCACGGAATGAAAAAGTGACATAACCATTTACCCACTCGTTTAAGATATTTTTGCATACTAGAACTGTGAAAACGGTTGTTTAAAGAATATTTCTCTGTCATTTAGCGCAAAATGGAATATAAGATGCTATTTGGCCATCTGGAGGGAAAGCAGGGCAGCCACCTGGGCGGATCGATTTCCAGAAAAGGGCGTTTCTAGCCGCTTTTAGCGGGAAAATGGCGATTTTAATCAGTGTGTTATCTGATATCTGAAAATGTATTTGCGAAAAGATTCTATGGGGAATAGGTCTTAATGGCACAGAGGATACGGCGTGGTAGAAACCCAAAGATATAGGGCGCAGAAAAGCAAACACCAGCCATAGGCTGGGTTCTCTGAATAAGTGGCGGACTCGGAATCATATCCACGATTAACGTGCTGTTTGTTATTGGTGTTGTTGGTATTTCTTGTAAACAGCGCCCCACGAAGGCCCCATAAAAAAATCGTTATTTAGCGAATGGGGTTTCGTTATGTGTGGAGTCAAGTCCACACATAACGGTCTGAGGTCCACATATAGTGGCTGGAACTCCATACATAGCAGCGCCAAACAACCCCTCCTACATTATGCAATCAAAGCCCCATTCCCTTTAGTGTTGAACATCTTTCAAACTTATATTTGATATGTTGGAACAACGGTTTTTGAGATAATCAGAAACGATGTTTTTTCTAATTTATAGATTCTATTAGTATTTTTGGTATACTTTTGAGATATCGTCATGCACCAGTTGAGATAACTAAACATCATGGCTCAATTTAATCACTTTGAACTCTCGCTTCTGAACCCCAGCTTTGACTCCCCTTTGGTCGATGCGCTGACGGAACTGGAGTTACTCCGACACCTGCGGCTGGAAACCGATGTTCACCCTATCCTGTTTGCGCAGTTGAAGGCGGTTTTCCACATGCTGGAGAGTCTTGGCTCTGTAAGGATTGAGGGAAATCACACCACGCTTGCCGACTATGTTGAAAGCAAAGTTGAAGGGACGCAGAGTTCGACGGACCAGCTCAAAGAAATCAATAATATTGAAGCCGCGATGGAGTATATCGACGAATATCTGAGCAACGGCGATGAGATAACGGAATATTTTATCCGCGAGTTGCATAGTCTGGCTGTCGTCGGGCTGCAACAGGAAGGCGACAGAACGCCCGGCGCATATCGACAACATAATGTCAGCATCGCTCAGTCTGACCATCTGCCACCGGACCACATCCGCGTTGCTGATTATATGGCGGAACTGACCGCCTTTATTAACCGTGCCGATAAGCCAAAGTACGATCTGATGAAGATTGCACTGGTGCATCACCGCTTTGGCTGGATACACCCCTTTGGCAATGGTAATGGCCGAACGGTCAGGCTGCTGACCTATGCGTTACTTATCAAGTATGGTTTTAATGTTCAGGCAGGTGGCCGGGTACTCAATCCGACTGCGGTATTTTGTAACGATCGTGAACGCTATTACGCCATGCTTTCGTTAGCCGATAAGGGAACAGAGCAGGGGCTGGAAGAATGGTGCTTATATGTGCTTTCGGGGATCTCCTCTGAGCTGAAGAAAGTCGATCAACTGACAAACCACGCTTTCCTGAGTGAAAAGATCCTGTATCCGGCCATCGATTTTTCGTCGGAGAGAGGAGTGATAAATCCGCTGGAATCAAAGGTTTTGAAACGTTCTGTTGAACTGGGGACGATAAAAGCGGGCGATCTCCGCGCTGTTTTGCCCGATCTGAAACCGACGCAGGTGACTTATCAGCTTGGTAAGCTGATTGAGCGGGGACTGCTTCAGCCGGTAGAACAGGGGGCTCGTACCTATACGGCGAAGTTTTCTAACTCGTATCTGATTCGTGGGGTGATTAAGGTTCTGCGGGACGAGGGGTTTATTCCTGACTTGTGATAACACCCCATCTGTAATTCAGATGGGGGGTTATGTTAAAGCAGGGCCTGAATTTCAAGCCAATATAATTTGTTCTGTTTAACCTTTGACTTGATTTCAGCTCTGTTTAATATGTATAACTGATTGTTTTCTTGATCATATTTAAGGTGTTTAGGGAAGTTTTTCTTTAAAAATATTGCACAATGTCTGGAAAATCCCATAAATTGCAGTTGCCATACAATCGGATCATTCGAGCCAAACTCTATGAATTGTGACCAATTTGCTCCCGGGTTATTTTCAAAAACAAGTGAAAGAAGTTGGCAATAATGTGAAATATAATTTTGTAGTTGATAACCTATTTTTAATTCTATATCTTTAATTGTATCATTTACTAATTTTGTTATATGAATAGAATTATTTTGATCAAATGGCTCTTGAGTCTTATCTGAAAGATAGATATTCTTTCTATTCGATATGTAATAAACAATCGCGTCAGAGATAATTTCACTTAATGTATTACCATGCATCCACTTAGTTAAAATGACTGCGTAATATGGAATTGAATTAAAATTAAGACGGTTTAATCCTTTACTATATTTATCTATTTGATAAATATTGAATATGAGGGCCAATTTTTCTTTTATTTCTTCATTTGTAGGATTCCATGATAACTTTAGTTCGTCAATTGAATAATTTCTGATGCAATTAAATGCATTATGTTGTGAGTTAATAGCAATATGGCTATTTGCTAATAAAATATGTGTAGGTATGTTAATGTTATTTATGCTTTTCAAGGCATAATGTAATATATCGTTATTTCCATTATTTCTGAAATAATTGATAAGTGGTAAATTATTGGCTTTGTCAGTTCGTAGGGTATCAATCCTTACCATATCACTTAGTGTTCTGAGAAATTCGCTATTTTGAATCCCCTCAGTAGAACCAGTTTTTATTATTTGTTCTAGCTCTTTAATCCTTTTAGAATCGTTAAGATAAAAGCTGGGAGTTAGTTCAATTTCATTTTTATTGGATAGAATTAAATTTTTTACCGCTTTATCATTCCAGGTCCCACTTTCATCTTTTACGCAAAATATATCACCAGCTAACTCTATGGCTAGTCTTCCAGCTCTGCCTGCGAGATTCCAAAAATCCACAGGTTCAAAATATCTAGTACCCTTTTTTGATGTCAAAATAAATACTGAACGTGCGGGTAAATTTACCCCCTCAAGAAGAGTTGATGTGCAAAACAGGTAATCAATATTACCTATTTTAAAGTTGTATTCAATAAGATCTCTTATTGCTTGTGGCAGGTTTCCGAAATGAAATGCTACTCCATACTCTATAGCTTCAGCAAGTTCGTAGCCGGTATGCACAAATTCTCGGACCTGAGATGCTAGATCAAAATTTTGAGGTTTCTTGTTACTTTGTAATTTCTTTATGTAACGTAGGAAATCCCTTGTTCGAGATAATGTATTATCGATACCTCCAGTGTAAATAATCTTACTTTTCCCTTTGTTAATCTGGAAGATAAGATCATTAACAGATGTATAAGTCTGATTAACATTATCTATATCAATTAATTTGTTTTTATCAACATAACTAAACTTGTTGTTTAATAAATCAATAAAGTATAAGTTCTGAGCTGTAGCGCCTTCTATGCTGCGATAAACTTTAGCATGGTCCCGATTAAATAAATCATTAAATACTTCAGGGTTGGATAAATTTGGTGATGAGAAAAATAGTTTTGCGTTTGGATTTAAATTTAATGTTTGTTCGATCGCGGAATAGGTTACGAGACTTCGTGTATCATTTTTAATAGTAAGTTATTGTGCTTCATCGACAAAAATATAATCAATAATTATATCAGGACATGTACTAATTAAACTAACTAATCTCTCTGGAGTCAATACGAAAACATACCCTTTACTATGATCAATACCTCCTCTGAGCATGTAAGATGTTGTTACTATCTTATACTGATTGCCATCAATTTCATCTCTTAGTTCATTTTTTAATTTTAATGTACTTTGGCTAATTAATGCTCTAGTTGGGACTATGAGCACTATATTTTTTTTAGCATTACCAAAAACAATATGTTTTATATATTCATTTATGACAAACGATTTCCCCATTGACGTAGGGCCGGCAAAGCTTAAAGTGTTTGAGGTAATTAGGGATTGATAAAGTTCATATTGTTTGTCTGTAAAAAATAATCCATCTATAGTAGTTCTTTGGAATGATTTTTTTATGGATGATTCTATTTCTCGGTCTAACGGTAAATGTACTCCTTGTGAGATTAAATTATCTGCGGCAAATATACCTAAACGATTTATGACCGCTGAACCTATCATTTTAAAATAAGGATCATCTGAATGAAATGCAGCTATTTTACTTATGATTTCAAATGATTTTGTTCGATGAGCTTCAACATGTGAATGAGATAGAATATCAGCAAAACGTAAAGCTTTCTCTATTTTTGTTGTGTCAACAAATAGCAGATTATGAGTGCCGTTATTATTAAACAAACAATTATCGTATAAAATTGATATATATTTATAGATCTCTTTAAAGTAGCTACTTGTATAAGCGTCCATCGAAAGACGTTGTGCTAATGGGATTTTTCTTGCTACATCTTTTTCGTTCATAATTTTTATCCAATTGTTAGCATTTCTTGGATTAATTTTTTACGAGTGATATCTATGTCTGTGAAAGGGACAATGTATATATGAAAGTCGTGACCAAAGAGTTTATGCTTTATAATTCTTTTTTCTATCGTATCAATTACACGAGAAGCATTATTTTTTACTAATGAATATGTCCAATCTCGGAATTCGTTGTTTCTCATAGACAATTGTGTATCACTAACAGGTAACTCAAATCCTAGGAAAACGCCAAAAGCTAGATCAAGGTTTGGCCCATTATTTCCTGAAGGTAATAGTATAGATTTTATTGTCTCATATCCTTCTTCAGTAACCATTTCATTTATGACATGAGTATCTATTAGACCTCGTTCAAATCCTAATCCGTTGGCTTTAAAGTCAGCAATAGAGTCAAACGCTTCACGAGCCCCCTCCAGTAAGTCCGAGTACATTTTGGACTCGCCAAAGATTAGTTGATAATTATTGTCGATCTCTAATAAATGTATACCATCGGAACCTTTGATATAATCATTTGCATCAGTCTTTAGCTCCATTTTGGATAGTAATTTAGGTGCGTTGAGACCTGATTCAAGGAATGCGTATAATAGTAGTTCACCTAACTCACCTTCATTTGATGTATAGGTACGAAATTTCTGTATTGCCTCTAAATATGGTTTGGGACTAAAAGATGGATGATTTTTTTCAAACTCAGCTATTCTTCTATTCGAATGTACGTAACAGACTATTAAGTCTCTTAATTCCTCAACCAATTTGTTATAAACAAAACTGTTACTCTCAATGTTTAGAACATGTAAGTTTACGGTAGATTGCCGTGGTGCTTTGTCTAATGTAAGTGTTCTAAATAAATTCAAGAACCGCTTGTTGACTCGTATGGGCAGCAGCATATCCATAATACCTTGTTGTTATCATGGATGAAATTTATCATGTGTGCCTCGTTTTGTCGATTTTATACTCACAGTATATATACTGTATAAAAACACAGTCAAGAGTAATTTTCAATTAAATTCGCTGTACCCTAGAACCACGGTAAGCCATTTGGACAAGAATTTATTAATGAAATGAATGTTTTTTACTAATGCGATTTTTAATATGTCAAATAAGTTAAACTACCTATAAAACAAATAATTACGGATATCAGCAGCTTACGCGCCGCATCGCGCTTTTCGTGGGCTTCCGCCAGCGTAATCTATGGATAGGGCCAAAGGCCAGAGGATTTCCTCACCTTCAAAACGGTAGCGGAAATACCATAGCTTAGAGTCGGTGATAAATATCGTCAGGTACAGACCTTGTGTGTCGGTGAGCTTGTAGTATTTTGCGAGGGGCTTTGCAGCGCGGATTTTACTGTCATTCAGAGTCACATGAGGGTCTCTTCATTCATCGAACTGAATGACCCGCAATTTGACCCCAAATTTTCCGAATACATAGAGATAAATAGAAACGTATCTGGAAAGATTTTTAATCTAACCTATTGAATTTAATAAACGATGGGGTGCATAGAGAAGCATAAAAACAGAAAAGTGGTGCCCGGACTCGGACTAACGCCGCAGGCGTTGAACAGCGCGCGTGTCGCGCTGGCCCCGAAGGGGTGAGCCGCTGTGCGGCGAATAATCGAACGGAGTTCGATGAAGAGTCCGGATGCAGAAAAGCAAAAACCCGCCTTTTGGGCGGGTTCTTTAAATAGTGGTGCCCGGACTCGGAATCGAACCAAGGACACGGGGATTTTCAATCCCCTGCTCTACCGACTGAGCTATCCGGGCAACGGGGCGCATTAAACCGTAATCGCCGCGCCTCGTCAACGAAATTTATCTGTTTTGCAGCAGACTGAACAATCTATCACCACATTGCGCTAAAAGCACGCGTTTTCAGGCAAAAAACAGCGTCCAGGCCGCGGAAATCGGCATCGCCAACACCAGCGCAGGCAGCATATTCACTACGGCAAACATTTTTATCCCGCAGATGCGCAGCCCGGTGGCCACCAGCAGCATGCCGCCGACGGCGCTGAAATCCGCCAGCATCATCGGCGTGGTAAGCGGCATAATGATCGCCGCGCAGGCTGCAAGAGTCAGCTGGATAAGCAGCATCGGTACGCTGATGGCGGCGACGGCAATGCCCAGGGTGCAGGCGAAGATGGTGGCGGTGAAAAAGTCGAGAAACGCTTTGGCAATCAGAATGCTGGCGTCGCCGGTCATCCCTTCGCGCATGGCGCCGAAGACGCCGGTGCCGCTGGCGCAGAACAGGACGATAATCGCCACATAGCTCTGAATATAAGACTCATGAGCCGAAGCCTTTTTCTTGCCTTTCGCTGACATCAACTGCTGGAGTTTACTGACCAGCGTATTGATGCTTTTTTCCATATTGCATATTTCGCCGAGCAGCGTCCCCACCAGGGTCGACAGCACCATCACCGGCAGATTGGCGCACTTAATGACCAGTAAAATGCCGATGCCCAATGACGCCAGGCCAAAAATAGAGGTCATTGCGGTGCGGATCCGTTCCGGCAACCGTTGGCTGAGTAAGGCGCCCAGCACACCGCCGACCAGCACCGCGCTGGCGTTAATAAAAGGTCCTGTAACCACGCTGACTCCTGTTAAAAATCCCTGATAACCGCATTATTATGGCGTTAACTTACCGGGAAAGCTTGTGTATCCGTGATATAAGTGCATACGGTTTTCATCTTGCGCCTGTTCGGGAAAGGTGCCATGATTGCGCGAATTTTCTCCTCCCTGATATGAGGCCGCCGATGACGACACAGCCATTATCTCGCCAGCGACGCCGCGCCCAGATGCGCGGGCTGCCTCATCTTGCTACGCTTACCCCTCTGTTCACCATGCGGTGAAGGACACGTATGCTCACTGTAGGGCAACAGTAAGATCGGACGCGTCTGCTTTTACTGATGTCCGGCGGTCGGAGCTGAATCCGTCAGACCCGGACACATCGTTGGGCAAGGTCTCCCTTGTCTGAGATTTTTACACTCCCGATACGGGCATTTGCGCTTATGAAATCCATGCACATTGCCGCCAGCTGCGAGCTGGTCACCCGCTTGTCCACCCACCGTCGCGTTGTGGCGCTGGACAGTACCGATTTTACCGATGTGGCGGCAGTCGTCATCTCCGCGGCCGACAGTCGCAGCGGCATCCTTACTCTCCTCAGGCGTAGCGGATTTAACCTGCCGGTCTACCTGCTGAGTGAGACGGCGGTCGACAAGCCGGAGGGGGTGCAGGCGGTGATCGCCGGTAAAGATCAGGAGTGGCTGGAGCTGGAGGCGGCGGCCTGTGATTATGAAGCGCGTCTGCTGCCGCCGTTTTTCAATACCCTGACCCAGTACGTCGAGATGGATAACAGCACCTTTGCCTGTCCGGGGCATCAGCACGGGGCGTTTTTCAAAAAGCACCCTGCAGGCCGTCAGTTCTATGACTTTTTTGGCGAAAATGTCTTTCGCGCCGACATGTGCAACGCCGATGTGAAATTAGGCGATCTGCTGATCCACGAAGGATCGGCCAAGCACGCGCAGAAGTTCGCTGCGAAGGTGTTCAACGCGGATAAAACCTACTTCGTCCTCAACGGCACCTCGGCGGCCAACAAAGTCGTGACCAACGCGCTGTTGACCCGCGGCGATCTGGTGCTGTTCGATCGCAACAACCACAAGTCAAACCATCACGGGGCGCTGATCCAGGCGGGGGCGACGCCTGTTTACCTGGAAGCCGCGCGCAATCCGTTCGGCTTTATCGGCGGCATTGACGAGCGCTGCTTTGATGAGCATTACCTGCGGGATCTCATCCGCGAAGCGGCGCCTGAGAAAGCCAATGCCTCCCGCCCGTTTCGTCTGGCGGTGATCCAGCTGGGGACCTACGACGGCACGGTCTATAATGCCCGCCAGGTGGTGGATAAGATCGGTCACCTCTGCGATTACATCCTGTTCGACTCGGCGTGGGTGGGCTATGAGCAGTTTATCCCAATGATGGCCGACTGCTCGCCGCTGCTGCTGGAGCTGACCCCCGACGATCCGGGTATTTTTGTCACCCAGTCCGTGCACAAGCAGCAGGCCGGCTTCTCACAGACGTCGCAGATCCATAAAAAGGATAACCATCTGCGCGGCCAGGCGCGTTTCTGTCCGCACAAGCGGCTGAATAACGCCTTTATGCTGCATGCCTCCACCAGCCCGTTCTATCCGCTGTTTGCCGCGCTGGACGTCAACGCCAAAATTCATGAAGGTGAGAGCGGCCGCCGCCTGTGGGCCGAGTGTGTGGCGCTGGGCATTGAGGCGCGCAAAGCGATCATCGCCAACTGCAAGATGATCCAGCCCTTTATTCCGCCAGTGGTGGCGGGGCGTCCATGGCAGGATCACCCGACCGAGGCGATCGCCCGGGAGCGCCGCTTCTTCAGCTTCGAACCCGACGCGCGCTGGCATGGTTTTGAAGGCTACGCGGACGACCAGTATTTTGTCGACCCGTGCAAACTGTTGCTGACCACCCCGGGCATTGACGCTGAAAGTGGGGAGTACAGTGAGTTTGGCATCCCGGCAACCATTCTGGCGCATTATCTGCGTGAAAACGGCATCGTGCCGGAGAAGTGCGATCTCAACTCGATTCTGTTCCTGCTGACGCCGGCGGAGAGCGCCGAAAAAATGGCGCAGCTGGTGGCGATGCTGGGGCAGTTTGAACAGCATATTGAAGCGGATACGCCGCTGGCCGATGTGTTGCCGACCATCTATAACAAATATCCGGTGCGTTATCGCGACTATACCCTGCGCGAGCTGTGCCAGGAGATGCACGATCTGTACGTTAGCTTTGACGTGAAGAGCCTGCAAAAAGAGATGTTCCGTAAACGGAGCTTCCCAAGGGTGGTGATGAATCCCCAGGATGCCAACCACGAGTTTATTCGCGGCAACGTTGAGCTGGTGCGTCTGAGCGAGGCGGAAGGCCGCGTCGCGGCGGAGGGAGCGCTGCCGTATCCGCCGGGCGTGCTGTGCGTCGTGCCCGGCGAGGTCTGGGGCGGCGCCGTGCTGCGCTATTTCCTCGCGCTGGAGGAGGGGGTCAATATGCTGCCTGGCTTCTCGCCGGAGCTGCAGGGGGTTTACAGCGAGACGGATCCGGACGGCATTAAGCGGCTGTATGGCTACGTGCTGAAGGGATAAAAAAACGCCCCGCCGAACAGGCGGGGCGTTTTACTTTTGCCGATCACACGCTCTGCTGGGCGGCGGTCGGTTGTCTGACGTGTTTGTATTTGAACAGCGCCACGAAGGCAAAGGCCAGCACCAGCGAATAGCCGGCGAAAATCAGCCACACGCTCTGCCAGTCAGTGATCCCCTCGACGGTAAAGTGTTCGACGACTTTGCCGCTCACCATCCCGCCGAGAATACAGCCGAAGCCGTTGGTCATCATCAGGAACATCCCCTGAGCGCTGGCGCGGATTTCCGGGCGCACCTCTTTCTCAACGAACACCGAACCGGAGATGTTAAAGAAGTCGAAGGCGCAGCCGTAGACGATCATCGACAGCACCAGCAGTACAGTGCCGAACGGCGTCGGGTCGCCAAAGGCGAACAGGCCAAAGCGCAGCATCCACGCCACAATACTGATAAGCATCACGTTCTTAATGCCGTAGCGGCTAAGGAAGAATGGGATGGTCAGGATAAACAGCGTTTCGGAAATCTGCGAAATCGACATCAGCACTGACGCGTGCTCGACGATAAAGCTGCCGGCAAACAGCGGATCTTTATCGAAGCTGTGCAGGAAGGTGTTACCGAACATGTTAGTGATTTGCAGCTCGGCGCCGAGCATCATCGAGAAGATAAAGAAGATAGCCATACGCTTGTTTTTAAACAGCGCAAAAGCGTTCAGGCCGAGCATCTCCGTCCAGCTTTGATTGCGCTGGGCGTTGGCGACCGGAATATGCGGCAGCGTCAGGGTGAACAGAGTCAGCAGGACCGACAGCGTCGCGCCAATGTACAGCTGCATATGGCTCAGTTCAAAGCCGGAGAAGCTCACGCCCCACATGGCGAGGATAAAGCCGATGGTGCCCCAGATACGAATTGGCGGGAAATCGGTGACAATATCCAGCCCCGCCGACTGCAGGCGGTAGTAGGAGATGGTATTGATCAAGCCAAGCGTCGGCATATAGGCCAGCGAGTTAAGCAGGATCACGAGGAACATCTCGCCCGGCGTGGTGACCTGCGCCGCGAGGTACAGCGTTAACGCGCCGACCAGGTGGCAGATGGCGTATACCCATTTGGCGCTGATCCACTTATCGGCGACGATGCCGAGCAGCGTCGGCATCAACACCGCGGCGATACCGAGCGAGCTATACACTGCGCCGATTGCCGCGCCGTCAAACTTCAGCGTGACAAACATGTACGAGCCAAGCGTGGTGAGCCAGCTCCCCCAAAGGCAGAACTGCAGGAACGACAGTATTTTGAGCTGCAGCTTAAGATTCATGTAGTTATCCTCACGAATGTGGGCTTGTTATGTTTTTAAAATAACATTAATCCCGTTATTTTGATGCGATTCTATCATTCACTAGCTTAATGCTTCTGTTAACTGCCGCAGAAAACCGAAAGATATTACAGAGTATGGCGGAGAATAAGCGCGGCCTCAGCGCGGGGCTGAGGCCGGAGTCGGGAGGAGGGCTATTTACGGCGGTAGCTTTTCTGCGCCGTATTAACTTTGTACAGATAGCGGCGCGATTCCGCCGACGGATGGCGGGTGGTCAGCGTCTGGTAGACGTCCCCTGGCGCCATGCTGTTGATAATATTGGCCGCCTGCACTTTATCGCTGGAGAAGACCCGCAGTACGCTGCCGGCGCCGCCGTTATAGGCAGTGATCACCGCGTAGCGACGCGAGGTGGGGTTATCGATGCCGGCGAGGTAAACATTGTTCAGCATCGCCAGGTAGGCGGTACCGGTGTCGATGTTATTCGCCGGGTCAAACAGATAGCTGCGGCTTGGCAGGCCGGATTTACCCTGGGAGCGGAAGACGTCTCTGCCGGCGCTGTGCTGGACCACCTGCATCAGCCCCATGGCGTCGGCATGGCTGACCGCATAGGGGTTAAAGGAGGATTCGGTCTGCATAATCGCGAGGATCAGCGACTCATCAACCCCATACTTACGCGAGGCCTGACGCACCATGCCGAGGTATTTATGCGCACGTTTGTCGAGGTGGTTCGGCACCAGGTTAATGGTGATGCTGTAGACCACGCGCAGGCCGTTGTTGCGGCTCTTCAGACGGGTTTGCAGCAGATAGTCGGCAAAGCGCGCGGCGCGCCACTCCCAGCGAATCGACGCCCCGGTGTTATCCACCACCTGACCATAGAGGAACGGCTCTTTGGAGATCTGGATGTCATCGACATCGGAATAGAGGTCAATGGAGTTGGGGTCATCGCCCATCAACAGGGTTTTGACGATCGCCTGGCGCAGACGTCCGCGAGGGTCGGTGCCGGCAATGGTCTCGACGGTGATCGTCCCTTCATCGAAGTTGATGTGGCTGCGGGTTTGATACTGGTCGGTGTACTTGACGTAGTCCTTTGGCCCGGCGAGCAGGACTTCGTTGTACCCCCAAATGTTCTCGATGTTGTGGGCGAACTGGCCCATCAAAATATCGAATCCGTTCGTGTCCTTGACCCAGGCCTCGTTGTATTCGGCGCCTTTTTTATTGGAGCTGGAACACGAAACGAGCAACGGCGCAATCAGCGCGAGCGCTAAGTATTTTTTCATCATTCCGGGCGTGCGTGTTGTGTTTGTTTTTTTAAAGGCCGCAGGGCCCTTACTGTTTTTCCGGCGGCGTGTAGCCTTCGATGTGCACGTCTTTCCCTTCAAACAGGAACTGCACCATCTCCTGCTCAAGCAGTTTGCGGTGCTCCGGGTTCATCATGCTGAGCTTTTTCTCGTTGATCAGCATGGTCTGCTTGTGCTGCCACTGCGCCCAGGCTTCTTTGGAGATTTCGTTGTAAATACGCTTTCCGAGCTCGCCCGGATACAGCTGGAAATCCTGGCCGTCCGCTTCACGCTGCAGGAAGGTACAAAAAATGGTTCTGCTCATAATTAATCCTCTTTGATAGCCGAAAAATTTATACCGGCGCTCCGGCTTTTAGCTGTTGCAACAAGCGCTCCACGGGGGCCGCCAGACCGACCGACGGCGGCTGCGCTAAGTTATACCAGAGTGCGTTGCCTTCATCCATGCATGCGCCAGATGAGTGCACTGTAAGCCACATCGGCACAATATCCAGGTGGAAATGGCTGAAAGTGTGGCGAAAAGCGGTTAATTGCGTCAGATTATCGGCCTTTATCTGGCGCTGCGCCAGCCACTCGCGTAGCTCCGCTTCGTCTGCAAACTGCGGAAAACAGAACAACCCGCCCCACAGACCCACCGGCGGACGCTGGGAAAGAAACACCTCGTCGCCGTGCTGCATCAGCAGGAAGTAGCCGGTGCGTTCCGGGAGGGTCTGCTTCGGTTTTTTGCCCGGATATTCCGCCCATGAATGGTTCGCGTAGGCCACGCAGCCGTTGCTCAGCGGACACAGCTCGCACTTCGGCTTCGAGCGGGTGCAAACCATTGCCCCGAGATCCATCATCGCCTGGTTGAAGCGCTCGACGCCCTCTGCCGGGGTGACCTCTTCGCTGATGTCCCACAGCCGTTTTTCCACCTCTTTTTTCCCCGGCCAGCCGCTGACAGCATAGCAGCGGGCGAGCACGCGCTTCACGTTGCCGTCGAGAATCGGATAATGCTGACCGAGCGAAAGGGATAAAATCGCCCCCGCCGTTGAGCGCCCGACGCCGGGCAGCGCCGCCACTTCGTCAAAGGTCCGGGGGAATTCCCCGCCGTGCAGTGTGGCGACTTGCTGTGCGGCTTTATGTAAGTTGCGCGCCCGCGCGTAGTAGCCCAGACCGGTCCACAGATGCAGCACCTCATCCAGCGGCGCGTTGGCTAAATCAACCACCGTGGGGAAACGCGCCATAAAGCGTTCAAAATAGGGGATTACCGTGGTCACCTGGGTTTGTTGCAACATCACTTCGGAGAGCCATACTTTGTAGGGCGTCTTGGCGATTTGCCAGGGCAGGGTTTTACGCCCGTATTTGTCGTACCAGTCCAGAACCTGGGCTGAAAATTGCGTGGCGAGAAAAGTCAAAGCTACGGCTCCGGGATCGCGATTACAGGGGGGCAGATTGCAGCATAAGGGCGAGTGGCTGTAAACCCTTGCATCCGCCGGGTAACTTTGGATAATGCCCGTTTTCCGAACACATTCACAAGCAGACCAAACTTTTATGAAAAACGACGTCATCTCTCCGGAATTCGATGAAAACGGTCGCCCGCTGCGCCGTATTCGTAGCTTCGTCCGTCGCCAGGGCCGCCTGACGAAAGGGCAGCAGCATGCGCTGGATAACATTTGGCCGGTAATGGGCGTTGAATTCAACGATGCGCCGCTCGATTTCGCCGCCCTGTTTGGCCGTGACGCGCCGGTCACCTTAGAAATTGGCTTCGGGATGGGCGCCTCGCTGGTGGCGATGGCGAAAGCCAAACCGGAACAGAATTTCCTCGGCATTGAAGTACACTCCCCGGGCGTTGGCGCTTGTCTGGCTTCTGCGGAAGAAGAAGGCGTACAAAACCTGCGCGTAATGTGTCACGATGCAGTGGAAGTGCTACATACCATGATCCCGGATAACTCGCTGAATATGGTGCAACTGTTTTTCCCTGATCCGTGGCATAAAGCGCGTCATAATAAACGTCGTATCGTGCAGCCGCCTTTCGCTGAGCTGGTGAAAAGCAAGCTGAAGCTCGGCGGCGTCTTCCATATGGCGACCGACTGGGAAGCTTATGCCGTGCATATGCTGGAAGTCATGTCCTCGCTGGAAGGCTATCGTAACCAGTCGGCAAGCAACGATTACGTACCGCGCCCGGAATCGCGCCCGGTAACCAAATTTGAACAGCGTGGCCATCGTCTCGGCCACGGCGTATGGGACTTAATGTTCGAGAGGGTGAAATAATGGCCAAGAATCGTAGCCGTCGTCTGCGTAAAAAAATGCATATCGATGAGTTTCAGGAGTTAGGCTTCTCCGTCGCCTGGCGTTTCCCGGAAGGGACCAGCGAAGAGCAGATCGACCAGACGGTCAACGATCTGATCGAAGAGGTGATAGAGCCGAACAAGCTGGCCTTCGACGGCAGCGGTTATCTCTCCTGGGAAGGGCTCATCTGCATGCAGGAGATTGGTAAGTGCACTGAAGAGCATCAGGCTATCGTACGCAAATGGCTGGAAGCGCGTAAGTTAGAGGATGTGCGCACCAGCGAACTTTTTGACGTCTGGTGGGACTAAGTTTGACAAGGGTCGGCAATTGCCGGCCCGTTTTGTCTTAAGGGAGTTTTATGATGCGTAAAACGCTGCTGGCGGTGGCGCTCTCCATCACCGCTTTGTCTGCCCATGCGGACTACCAGTGTAGCGTCACGCCGCGTGACGATGTGATCCTCAGCCCGCAGCAGGTGCAGGTGAAAGGGGAAAACGGCGATCTGGTGATAAAGCCGGACGGCAATCTGACCTTTAACGGCAAGGCCTATGCGCTCAGCGCCGCCCAGCGCGAACAGGCGCAGGATTATCAGGCCAGCCTGCGCAGCAGCCTGCCGTGGATTGACGAAGGCGCGCGGTCGCGAGTCGAAAAAAGCCGCAAGGCGCTGGATAAAATCATTACCGAACAGGTTGGCGCCAACAGCAGCATGCACGGTCGCCTGACCAAACTGGATGCGCAGCTGAAAGAACAGATGAACCGCATAATTGAGCGCCGCAGCGATGGCCTGACCTTCCACTATAAAGCCATCGACCAGGTACGCGCCGATGGCCAGCAGCTGGTGAATCAGGCGATGGGCGGCATTCTGCAGGACAGCATTAACGAGATGGGGGCGAAAGCGGTGCTCAAAGGCGGCGGTAATCCGCTACAGGGCATTCTCGGCAGCCTCGGCGGCCTGCAAACGGCGATTCAGGAGGAATGGAAAAACCAGGAGGCCGATTTCCAGCAGTTCGGCAAAGATGTTTGCAGCCGGGTGGTATCGCTGGAGGACAGCCGCAAAGCGCTGGTTGGCTCGTTAAAGTAAGTTGATTTCGCTACCTGCGCCTGCAGGTAGCGGTTAGGCTCAGTCGATCACATCAGCCCCAGCAGCTGTGGAATAAACAGTGAGATCTGCGGGATATAAACAATCATCATCAGCGCGATCAGCAGGGCGGCGTAGAACGGCAGCAGCGGTTTGATGAGCTGCTGAATTTTAACCCCTGAAATGGAGCAGCCGACAAACAGCGCGCTGCCTACCGGCGGGGTCAGCAGGCCGATGCACAGATTGGCGACCATCATGATGCCAAAATGGACCGGGTTCATGCCTAAATCCTCAGCGATGGGGAGAAATATTGGCGTAAAAATCAGTACTGCTGGGGTCATATCCATAAAGATACCGACGATTAACAGCACGATGTTAATCAGCAGCAGGATCACCAGCGGATTTTCAGAAAACCCCATGAGCGCATCGCTTATCATGTAGGGAATATCGGCATTGGTCATTGCCCACGACATGCCGACGGAAAAACCGATCAGCAGAAGGACGATAGACGTCATCACCACCGATTCAAGGATCAGCTTTGGCAGGTCGCGCCATTTGACTTCCCGATAAATCAGCACTGAGAGGATAAAGGTGTAGACCACGGCGATGGCGGAAGCTTCAGTGGCGGTGAAAATACCGCCGAGGATCCCGCCCATGACAATAATGACCAGCAGCAGGCTGGGCAGGGCGTCGAAAAAAGCCTTTGCCGCCTGGGCGCAGGTCGGGCGGTCGGAAACCGGATATCCGCGGTGTTTAGCGATACCAGCGCAGACCAGCATGATGGACAGACCCATCAGAATGCCCGGCAAATAACCGGCCATAAACAGCGAGGCGACCGAGACGCCGCCGGCCGTCAGAGAAAAGACGATCAGCACGTTTGATGGCGGAATGAGCAGGCCCGTGATGCAGGATGAAACGTTTACCGCCGTGGAGAATGCCGGATCGTAGCCTTTCTGCGTCTGAATGGGATTGAGCGTCCCCCCTACCGCAGCGGCGGCAGCGACTGCCGAACCGGAGATCGAGCCGAACATCATATTGGCCAGCACGTTGACGTGTCCCAACGATCCGGGTACCCGCCCAACCATCACCTGCGCCAGATTGATGAGGCGTATAGCAATTCCCCCGCTGTTCATCAGGGTACCGGCAAAGATAAAGAAGGGGATAGCCAGCAGCGCGAAGTTATCGAGTCCGTTCGCCAGGCGCTGAGCAACGGTAATCACCGCGATATCCCAGGGAAACATCAGCAGCATTGAGCCGACGGTAGCAAGACCGATGGAAAAAGAGATAGGTACGCCAATAAAGACCAGAATAAAGAACGAGCCAAACAGCGTCAGTGCAATATAGCTATCCATTAATTTGCTCCTGCTTCTGAATGTTTCATGTTTTTTAGTCCGTTGCTGATAAAACACAACGCGTAAAACATCATCATGATGCCGGTGAGCGGCAGGATCAGATACACATAGCCCATCGGGATCTGCATTGCGGCTGAGACCTGGGCGGTCGACAGAGTTTTTTCAATCAGTTTTACGCCGCCGGTAACAATCACTGAGCCAGCAAACAGAAAGATAAGCAGATTGATAATGACGCTGAGCAGTGCCTGCTTGCGGGAAGAGAGCATCAGCGTAAGTAAATCGATCGCCAGATGACGCTGGGCGCCGACGGTATAGGCCGCACCCAGTAGCCCGACCCAGATCATTAAGAAACGCGCCAGTTCATCGGTCAGGGTGCTAGGCTGGTTGAGCACGTAGCGGCTGAACACCTGCCAGACGACGCAGACAACCAGCGCAATCATTACGACGACAGAGAATGCGGCGATGGTGCGGTCCACCGCCAGCTTTATGCGGTTAAGTATCATCATTGATTTCCTGGTGAAAGCGGGCCAGCGGCTGGCCCGTTAAAGGTTATTCAGCGGCAGCGTCAAATTTGGCCAGCAGGGCGGCCTGTTTTGGATCTTTCTTAAAGTCATCAAATAGCGGCTGCACGGCGGCACGGAACGGTGCTTTATCCACTTTGATAATTTCGCCCCCCAGGGCTTTGGCCTGCGCGCGGGTATCGGCGTCGATCTTCTGCCACAGCTGTTGCTGATATACCTCTGAGGCTTTGGCCGCTTTGACCAGAATTTGCTGCTGCCCCGGCGTCAGTTTGTCCCAGGTTTTGCTGGAGATCACGAGGAAGTCAGGAATGGAGGCATGCTCATCTTCAGAGAACACTTTCGCGATTTCGATATGGCGAGTCTGCACCCAGGAGGGAACGTTATTTTCCGCACCGTCCACCACCCCTTGCTGCATGGCGGTGTAAACTTCACCAAAGGAGATTGGCGTCGGGGAGCCCCCCATTAATTCAATCATTTTTAAGGTTGTCGGGCTGGCCTGCACGCGGATCTTCAGTCCTTTTAAATCCTCCGGTTTGGTGATGGGCTTTTTGGCATAAAAACTTCGGGTTCCGGCGACATAAGCGGAAAGGGCAAAGAATCCTTTCTCTTTCGTCGAATCCATTATTTCCTTGCCCACTTTCCCGAATACCACCTTATTGAAATGATTTTGATCGTTAAACAGGAACGGTAAATTATATATCGCGTAGATATTATCAAATGACTCCAGATCGCTGGCGGAACCTTTGGTCAAATCCAGCGCGCCATTTTGTAATAACTCCATCGTTTCGCGTGCGCTGCCCATCTGGCTACTGGGGTAAATACGAATCTTCATATTACCGTCAGAAAGTTGGTTTACCTCTTTGGCCATCTCTTCAAACGCCTGATGCACCACGTGACTGCGTTCAAGGTTATGTGCCAGTTTTAACGTGATTTTTTCAGCTGCGCTGGCTCCTGAAGAGAATAGAGCAAGCAAAGATATTGCTATTAGAGAACGAGAAAAAGCGTATTTTTTCATGAGTTGGCTCCATGCACTTGTGGTAATTGGTCAATATCTTAAGCGTCATGTTTTGTTTCTGTATGACATATTATCCTTGTTGTCGTACATCTTTAAGCTGCCTGACTCACACTTTTTCTCAATGAGGTACTGAAATAATGGATTTTATGGGTTTAATTATATTTTGTTTCTATAAATAAAAGAGAATTAATTAGAGGATGGAATATTTTAAAAGAATGAATCGGGAATGGTGAGGTTGATATGTCGATAAATTCGAACTATTGTCCTTCCCGTTAAAACGATAAAGGGAAGGACAAGGGTGATATTTATTCGTTAAGGAAGAGTTCGAGCAGGGAATTCAGGAACAGCTTACCGTGCTCGGTAATCTGCCAGTTCTGCTCGTCTTCCTGCAGGTAGCCCTGGGCTATCGCCGCGTCCAGCTGCGGGCGGATCGCCGCTTCCTCAAGTCCGGTATAGCGGCTAAATTCAGCGCGCGGCGCGGCCTCCAGCAGGCGAAAACGGTTCATAAAGAACTCAAACGGTTTATCCGCTTCTTCCACATCATGCTGACGCTCAAGGTAACGGCCTTCCATATACCCGCGCGGGTGGCGGGTTTTGGCGGTTCGCAGAATGCGTCCGTCAGGGAAGGTGATCTTGCCGTGCGCGCCGCAGCCGATGCCGAGGTAGTCGCCAAAGCGCCAGTAGTTGAGATTATGCTGACACTGGAAGCCTGGCTTAGCATAGGCGGACGTCTCGTACTGCTGATAGCCGGCGGCGCTCAGCAGCTGATGCCCCTGCTCGAAAATATCCCATAGCGCGTCGTCATCCGGCAGCACCGGCGGCCGGGAGCCGAACAAGGTGTTCGGCTCAATGGTCAGCTGGTACCACGACAGGTGCGGCGGGTTGAGGGCAATCGCCTGACGCAGATCGTCCAGCGCCTCCTCCAGCGACTGGTCCGGCAGACCGTGCATCAGGTCGAGGTTGAAGCTGCGCAAGCCGAGGCCGCTGGCGAGACGTGCTGCGCGCTTGGCTTCCTCCGGGCCGTGGATCCGCCCCAGGCGCTGCAGCTTCGGTTCGCTAAAGCTTTGTACGCCGATGGAGATGCGGTTCACCCCGGCGCGCTGATAATCAACGAAGCGATCGGCCTCCACGGTACCCGGGTTGGCTTCCATGGTGATTTCCGCCCCGGCGGCCAGCGGCAGGCAGGCGCGGACGCCATCCAGAAGGGTTTGCATGGCCGGGCCGGACAGCAGGCTCGGCGTTCCGCCGCCGATAAAAATAGTGCCTATTTCCCGTCCCTGGGCATATTGCGCATCAGCCTGCAGATCGTTCAGCAGATGCTGGACGTAGTCATCATGCGGCACCTCGCCTTTCAGCGCATGCGAATTAAAATCACAGTACGGGCATTTCTGCACGCACCAGGGAATATGGATATAGAGACTCAGCGGCGGCAAATTAGCCATTACGTAATGCTTCCAGTAACAGTTTCAGCGCCTGCCCGCGATGGGAAATGGCGCTCTTTTCTTCACGGCTCAGTTCGGCCGCGGTTTTCCCTTCTGACGGGACGAAGAAGATCGGGTCGTAACCGAAGCCGCCATGACCGGCGGCTTGTCGGGTGATTACCCCAGGCCAGCTGCCGTGGCACACCAGCGGCGTGGGATCCTCGGCATGGCGCAGATAGACCAGCACGCAGTGGAACTGGGCCTGACGCTGGTCGTCCGGCACGTCTTTTAACGCGTCGAGCAGCTTCTCAAGATTCTGCTGGTCGCTGGCATCGACGCCGGAATAGCGTGCGGAGTAAATACCCGGCGCGCCGCCAAGAGCATCGACGGCCAGACCGGAATCGTCGGCGATGGCCGGCAGGCCGGTGATCTGCGCCGCGTGGCGCGCTTTCAGAATCGCGTTTTCAATGAAGGTCAGGCCGGTCTCTTCCGCAGAGTCCACGCCCAGCTCGGTCTGAGCGACGATATCGAGACCAAAATCTTCCAGCAGCGAGGCCAGTTCGCGCACTTTGCCGGCGTTGCCGGTAGCGAGGACGACTTTTTGCATGATGAATCCTGTTTATTCAGTTAGCGCCGCGACCGCAGTCGGGATCTGTTGTGGGGCGATGATTTTAACTTGCTTATGGCGGCCCAGCTCGCCTTTTTCAATCAGTACCTGGCTTTTGGCGACGCGGAACTGTTTGGCGAGAAATTTCACCAGGTGGGCATTGGCCTGGCCATCAACGGGCGGGGCGGTAATGGCGACTTTAAGTTCGTCGCCATGTACGCCCACGATGCTATCGCGGCTGGCCTTAGGCTGAATGTACAGCCTCAGCACCAGCCCGTCAGCGCAGGTTTCAACGGCACTCATAGCGCCATCCACAGCCCCGGCAGCAGTACATTACCGGTGGCCTGCAGCACTTCGGCGATGCCCATATTGATTACGTACAACAGCAATACCAGCACCATCGGCGAGAAATCGATACCGCCCATCGACGGCAGCAGGTTGCGGATAGGGCGCAGCAGCGGGTCCGCCAGCTGCATCAGCACATACTCCACCGGGCTACGGCCCTGGCTGACCCAGCTCATGATCGCCATCAACAGTAGTACCCAGAAGATCAACGAGCCGATGGTTTTCAGCAGAATAAGCAGAGCGGAGATCCAGATGATCGGCTGGAAGGTGATCACCATAAACAGCACGATCGCTTTGATGACGCAGAGAATAAATGCCACCAGCAGCGAGGCGCTGTCAATCGGCCCCATTGCCGGGATAATCCGGCGCAGCGGTCCGACAATCGGCTGCGTGGCTTTCACCACAAACTGCGAAAACGGATTGTAAAAGTCGCAGCGCGCCCACTGCATCCAGACGCGTAACAACACGACCATCGTGTAAAGCTCAATGACCGTTGAAAGCAGGAAAGTCAACGTCTTCATGGCGTTCCTCAGATTCCTTATTATTTGCTGTAGTCGCGCGCACCAAAAATGGCTGTACCGATGCGCACCATCGTGCTTCCCGCCGCGATTGCGGCTTCCATATCCTCCGACATTCCCAGAGACAACGTATCGACCGTGGGGTACCGCGTTTTTAATCGCGCAAATGCTACCGCCATTTGCCGGGCGACGGCAAACTGCCTTACATATTCTGACTCAGGCGCGGGGATGGCCATCAGGCCGCGCAGTTCCAGATGAGGTAACTCAGCGATCTCCGCCGCTAAGCCGTCGAGCGCTTCCAGCGGGATGCCGGATTTGCTCTGCTCATCGCTGATGTTAATTTGAATCAGCACCTTCAGCGGCGGTAAATGCGCCGGGCGCTGCTCGTTCAGGCGGGTGGCGATTTTCAGCCGATCGACGGTGTGGCACCAGTCAAAATGCTCTGCCACCAACCGGCTTTTGTTGGACTGCAGGGGGCCAATAAAGTGCCACTGCAGCCCGCTGACGCCAGCCTGCTGGAAATGGTTAATCTTCTCCACGCCCTCCTGGACGTAGTTTTCACCAAATGCCCGCTGGCCTGCCGCAATGGCTTCTTCGATCGCGCTCGCAGGTTTCGTTTTACTCACTGCAAGCAATGTCACTTCTTCTGGCGCACGCCCGCATCGGGCGGCAGCACCGGAGATTTTGTCCCGGACCTGTGCCAGGTTATGCGCAATATCGTTCATATTCCGAGGATGAGTTATGAAGCTGGAAGAAATCGTAGCCCTTAGTGTAAAGCATAATGTCTCCGATCTACACCTGTGCAATTCCGCCGCACCGCGCTGGCGGCGGCAGGGCAGGCTGGAGCCCGCGCCCTTTCCCGCGCCGGATATTGCGAATTTACTCAACGACTGGCTCGATGCCGCACAGTTACTGCACTGGCAGGAACACGGCCAGATTGACTTTGCGCTGAACCTGGCCTGCGGTGCGCGGCTGCGCGCCAGCGCCTTCGCCCATACGCGTGGGATATCGCTGGTGCTGCGTCTCCTTCCTGAACAGTGCCCGCGTCTGGATATGCTCGGCGCCCCGCCTGCGCTGAGCGAACTGCTGGCGGAAGAGAGTGGTTTGCTGTTGGTCACCGGAGCGACGGGCAGCGGCAAGTCGACCACCCTGGCGGCAATGGTGGGGCACCTCAATCAGCATCTTGATGGCCATATTCTGACGCTTGAAGATCCGGTGGAATTTATTCATCACAGCGAGCGCTGTCTGATCCAGCAGCGGGAAGTTGGCCGTCACTGTCCTTCGTTCGCCGCGGCGCTCCGCGTGGCGCTGCGCCAGGATCCGGATGTGATCCTGCTCGGGGAGCTACGCGACAGCGAAACCATTCGCCTGGCGTTAACCGCGGCGGAGACCGGGCACCTGGTAATGGCGACATTACATACCCGCGGCGCGGCGCCGGCGGTGGAGAGATTGATCGATGTCTTTCCGGCGGAGGAGAAAGATCAGGTTCGTAGCCAGCTTGCCGGAAGCCTGTGCGCGGTGCTGGCGCAAAAATTGTTACCTGCACGTCAGGGCGGGAGAGTTGCGCTATACGAGCTTCTGGTCAACACGCCAGCGGTGGCGAATTTGATCCGTGAAGGAAAAGTACATCAATTGCCTGGTGTGATGCAGACCGGGATGCAGGCCGGAATGTTGACCTTTACCCAGAGTTTTCAGCAACGTGTCGCTGCAGGCGCGCTATAAGATGAGAAAGAGATTGATATGACAGGTTAAATGATATGTTAGATGAATGTTTATTTGTTGTTTATTAATATTATTTGGTAATACAAATAACTTTTGATTATAAATTCAAATAACACATTCAGATTAGATATGTCGACAGTGAATACGCATTTCCAGGAAAAAAGTTTGATTATCTTTTGACAGCTTTGAGTCATTCGATTTATGCTGTTTGTGGGAATAGGATGATTCTCATGGAATAACGTTTCAGTTTGTAAATTACCTTGGTGATTTATAAATTCACGACTGTTTGTATCTTTTTTATTCATTTAACCACCATGGCGGTGGGTAACAGCTAAGGAGAGTTTTAAGTGATTAATTTAAATGGAAATTCATCATCTTCTCGTCAGGTAACCTTTATTACCCACCCGTCTATTCAAAGCAAAGCCTTTGCCAGCTATCTGAGCGAAACCCTGATGGCACCGGTGGTTTTACAAAATATTAATAAACCGCTGGCGCAGCGTTTGGCAAAAGATTCTGTAATATTATTTGATATTGCAGTGTCAAATAAGAAATTAAACGGGGTGTGGCGGGATATTATTCGCCTGCAGGCAGATAATCCTCGTTTGTTGATTATTAATAGCGCACAAAAGTATGAGCTATACGAAATGGCGCAGTGGCCGGCTTTATATGGCGTGTTCCGTCATGACGATGATGAATCGCGCTTAATTGAGGGCATTAAGGCCGTGCTGAACGGCGAGCAGACGGCTGAATTGAGCGTGATGCACCCGGCGATGTACGCTGCGGACCATGCATCGACTCCAGTAGAGAACTCGCCGCTGACCGAGCGGGAATGCGAGATCCTCAACGAACTGCGCTGCGGCGCGACGAACCTGGATATCGCCCGCGCGCTGTTTATCAGCGAGAACACGGTGCGGACGCACCTGTACAATGTGTTTCGTAAACTGAGCGTGAAAAATCGCACCCAGGCGGTGAGCTGGGCTAACGAACATCTGCGCCACTAAGCGGGTAAACGTGCGCCGTCAGCGGTCCGCCGGCGGCGCAGGAGGGCAGAGTTTAAAAGCTCTGCTCGAAGTAGCTTTCCAGTATGACTACGGCAGAGGCCGAATCGACGCTGCCTTTATTCAGCGCCCGGTAGCCGCCGTGTTCAAACAGGCCCGCGCGGGCCTCAACCGTACTCAGTCGTTCATCGTGGAGAAGGATCGCGACGCCAAAACGGCCATGAATTTTATTGGCGAAATTACGCGCGCGCGCCGTCAGCGGTTGCTCGGTGCCGTCCATATTGAGCGGCAGGCCGACGATTACCGCCTCAGGCTGCCACTCTTTAAGCAGTTTTTCGATGACGTTCCAGTCCGGTTTACCGTCCTGCGCCTTCAGCGCCGGTAATGGTCGTGCGGTCGCGGTGATGCGTTGTCCCACCGCCACGCCGATGCTTTTGGTGCCAAAGTCAAAGCCGAGAAAGGTTCCGCTCATCACGCATGCCCCGCGACGCCTGGCATCGTCACAATGTCGATACCAATCAGTTTAGCCGCCTCGCGCCAGCGATCGGCGATCGGCGTACGGAAAAGAATATTCTGATCCGCCGGGGCGGTGAGCCAGGCATTATCTAAAATCTCCTGCTCCAGCTGCCCTTTCTCCCACGAAGAGTAGCCCAACGCAACCAGCACGTTGCCCGGCTGCCGATCTGTACCTAAGGTTTCAAGAACATCCCGCGAGGTGGTAATCACCGTGTTATCCGAGATGCGAATGCTCGAGGAAAAGTCAGAGGGCGGGGTATGCAAAATGAAGCCGCGGTCTTCCGCCAGCGGGCCTCCCAGCATCACTGGTTTATCCAGACGGATCTCTGGATTGCGCGGCTCCGGGACAATTTTGAGCTTCTCAAGGATCCCTTCCACCTGCAGATTTTCCAGCGGCTTATTGATAATAATGCCCATGGCACCCTCGTCGTTGTACTCGCAGATATAGACTACCGAGCGGCGGAAAATGGGGTCCTGAAGCGCGGGCATGGCAATCAGAAAGTGATGCTGTAAATTCATTGTCAGAGGTTCGTTCCTGGTTCAAAAAAGCAACACCCAGTATGCGGGCAAAGTAGAATGGTGTCGATGCACTTTATCTGGCCGGCGCCCGAGTGGCGTCAGGCTGGCAACGTTTCACGAGCGCGGTAATCCGCGCTCGCTGCGCCAAAAGCGGACGTTGGTCCGCCGTCGTGCTTATTTATCGATACGTCTTTCGATAGCGTCCATCAGCATACCGGTGATCGAAATATCCGGGAAGGCGGCTTCGATTTCGCGTACGCAGGTGGGGCTGGTGACGTTAATTTCCGTCAGACGGTCGCCGATGATATCCAGGCCGACGAAGATAAGGCCTTTGGCCTTCAGCGTCGGGCCGACGCGGCGGGCGATTTCCCAGTCGCTTTCGGTCAACGGGCGGGCTTCGCCGCGGCCGCCGGCGGCCAGATTGCCGCGGGTCTCGCCACCCTGCGGAATTCGCGCCAGGCAGTAAGGCACGGGCTCTCCATCCACTACCAACACGCGCTTGTCGCCATCTTTAATGGCCGGCAGATAGTTCTGCGCCATGCAGTAGCGGCTGCCCAGTTCGGTCAGCGTCTCGGCAATCACCCCAAGGTTTGGATCGCCGGCTTTAACACGGAAAATAGAGGCGCCGCCCATGCCGTCGAGCGGTTTCATGATGATATCGCCGTGCTTTTCCCAGAAGGCTTTCAGCTGGGCTTTATTGCGGGTGACCAACGTTTCCGGAGTCAGTTCAGAGAACCAGGCGGTGAACAGCTTCTCGTTACAGTCGCGCAGACTCTGCGGCTTGTTGACGATAAGCGTGCCTTTCTCTTCCGCCCGCTCCAGGATGTAGGTGGCATAAATAAATTCGGTATCAAACGGCGGATCCTTACGCATCAGGATGACGTCAAGGTCCGCCAGCGGCAGATCCTGCTCGCCGGTGAAGTCATACCATTTATCGTAGTTCTGTTCGACGCTCAGCGTGCGCGTCCGGGCGCGGGCTTCGCCGTTGATCAAATAGAGGTCGTTCATCTCCATATAATGGAGTTCATAGCCGCGACGCTGCGCCTCCAGCAACATAGCGAAGCTGGTGTCTTTCTTGATGTTGATGGTTGCGATGGGATCCATCACGATGCCGAGCTTGATCATGGTTCTTCTCCGTTAACGCCTCAACCTAAGTCGCCAAAACGCACCTGTAGGGCGGTGATGGCGGTGAGCGCAGTAGTCTCTGTACGCAGAACGCGCGGTCCCAACAGGATATCAGTAAACTGGTATTGCGCGGTCATCGCTATCTCTTCAGCCGACAGCCCGCCTTCCGGGCCAATCAGCAGACGGACGCGTTCAACCGGCAGCGGCAGCGTGTTAATGCTGGCGCTGGCGCGCGGGTGCAAGTTGAGCTTCAGCCCGCTGTCCTGCTCGGCGCACCACGCCTCCAGCTGCATCGCCGGACGTATTTCCGGTATCACGTTACGACCGCTCTGTTCGCAGGCGGCAATAGCGATTTTCTGCCACTGCTGGATCTTTTTCTGCAAACGTTCGGCATCCAGTTTAACGCCGCAGCGCTCGGAAAACAGTGGCGTTATGAGGCTTACCCCGAGTTCGATCGATTTCTGGATGGTGAATTCCATTTTTTCGCCGCGGGACATCACCTGGCCTAAATGGATATGCAGCGGCGATTCCCGATCGTCAGGTTCGCCACTGAGCACCTCAACCGTAACGTTTTTCTTACCGGCCTCGGTGATGACCGCGTCAAACACCTGGTTACTGCCGTCAAAAAGCTGTAGGTGCTGACCGGCGGTCATGCGCAGGACGCGGCCGACGTGGTTGGCCGCGTCATCGCTCAGCGCGATCTGGCTGCCGACAATGAGGCGTTCTGGATGATGGATGCGAGGAATGCGCATGCTTGATATTCCGTTCGTTGCGCAGATGCCAGCTTCCCGCCATCGGGCGGGAAGCACAGAGCTGCAAATTAACAATTGCCGCTAGTGTAGGTTAGCTCTTTTGCGCCTGGCAAGCCTGCTGGACATACGGATTATGGTTGCCCTGCACTTTCGCGATGCGCTCATCACGTTCACATTCCCAGGCGGTGACCGGGTACTGTTTATTCCAGGCGGTAAACAGCTGAGTTTGCTGGCGGGAAAGATTCAGCTGATAGCGGTCGCGCATATAGAAGTAGGTGCGGGCGATGGCGCCGCGAGCGCGGGCAGGGGGCTCGGCGATTTTATCTTTAAAATCGACCTTCATGGTGCACTGGCCGTACTGGCCTTCACCGCCGTTCCACTGGCTGTATATAAAGTTGCCGCGATCGCCATTCACTTCTCCCACCGCCGGCTGCAGGTTGTGCATATCGCTTTCCATCTTGCGGTATTCCGGATCTTTGGCGCAGTTTTTACGTCCACCCTCCTGCCAGCACTGACGCTGATGGCCGAACTGCCATGCCGGCACTACGTGCTCCCATTCAACCCGGCTGGCGCGGTTCTCATTTTTACGCACTTTATAGCCGCAGGATTCCAAATCGATAACGCCTTTTTTCCCCTGCCAGTCGATTTTACAGCCGCAATAAAAATCGCCCGGAACGTCGGCATTCACTTTGACGCCAGCGGCTTTGGCCTGGGAAAAACTATTAATACCAGCGGCCGCAAGCGGACCACTGACTGCCGCGCTCAATACCGCTACGGCTAAAACATGCATACGGGACATCGTTAACTCCGTGTCAAAACGAGCCCGCAACGTAGCGAATGAGGGTGCCGGATGCAATCAGTCAGATCAGAAAGTTTCTAATTAATTCCGATGGTTATTTTTCAGCCACCAGCAGATCGCCGCAGCGAACGCAGCGGTAGGTGGCCTCGCCGCGAACCACCCGGTTATGGCGACGGACGGTGAGCTGGTGCTGCTGACAGCGACAGCGATAGGGGAAGGTGTTCTGGCGGACCGAAGCGAGTTCAAAGCGGTGGGTGCGACGCGCGGGAACGCCAAGGACGCTCTCCATCATCCATTTCCACTCTTTCCCGTGCGGCGCGACGCGGCCGAAATGCTGCCAGACCAGCAGGTGCGCCAGCTCATGCGGCACCACTTCATCGATAAACTCCCGCTGATTTTCCAGCAGTAGCACCGGGTTTAAACGAATTTCGTTTTTCTCCAGCCAGGCGGTGCCAGCGGAAGTACCACGCTGCTGGTAGACCAGCGTCGGTTCCGCATAGCGGCGTTCCAGCTTGCGATTCGCATTGGCGAGATGCTCCCGCAGGCTGCGCATGACGGCCTGCTGAATAGCGATGGGAATACGGGGCGTTTTCATAGCGCCAGAGGATAGTGCGGCGGAGGGGGGAGAGCAAGAGGAAGCTTCCTCCCGGGATGGGAGGAAGCTCAGGAAGGTTAATCGCGGGCACCGATCTCGCGCAGTGGACGACCCTGCATCAGGTTACGTTCAATATGTTCCAGCGAGACGTTTTTGGTTTCCGGGATCAGCCACAGCGTCAGCAGGATAAACAGCACGTTCAGACCGCCGTACACCCAGAAGGTATTGGCGCTGCCCAGCGAGTTGAGCATGGTCAGGAAGGTGGCGCCGACAATCATGTTGGCAATCCAGTTGGTCGCTGTGGAGCAGGTGATACCGAAGTCGCGGCCTTTCAGCGGCTGGATTTCGGAGCACAGTACCCAAATCAGCGGGCCGGCGCTCATGGCGAAACCGACGATGAACATCAGCAGCATCAGGACGGCGATGTACTGCGCGGTAGAGGAGTGAATGCCGATGTGCATCATGGTACCCAGGACGCCCATACCCGCGGCCATCACGATAAAGCCAAGGATCAGCGTCGGTTTACGGCCCCAGCGGTCGACCAGACCGATGGCGATAAAGGTGGCCAGCACGTTAGTCAGACCGACGATCACTGTCCCCCACATTTGCTCAGTGGTGTTGGCATAACCCGCCAGCTCAAAGATCTTCGGCGCGTAGTACATGATGACGTTCATCCCGGTGAACTGTTGCATCACCTGCAGCAGGATGCCGAGGAACACCGCGCGGCGGAAGTTGCTGTTGTCTTTAAACAGCGACCAGCCGGACTGTTTTACCTTCAGGCTTTCACGGATTTCATCGAGCTCGCGTTTCGCTTCGGCGCTGGTATCGCGCAGGCGCAGCAGCACGCGTTCCGCATCGACAAAGCGACGTTTGGCGGCGAACCAGCGCGGGCTGTCCGGCAGGAAGATAACACCGATCAGCAGCAATACCGCCGGAATGATGATAACCCCGAGCATCCAGCGCCATGCGCCGCTGTAGCTGAAAGCGGTGTCAGAGAGATAGGCGCCAAGGATCCCGATGGTGATCATCAGCTGGTACATGGAAATCATACTGCCGCGAATTTTTTCTGGCGCGATTTCCGACAGATACAGCGGAGCCGTATATGAGGCGACGCCCACCGCCAGGCCGAGCAGCACACGGGAAACCAGCAGGATCTCGACGTTTGGCGCGGCGGCAGAGAACAGCGAACCGGCGACGAAGAGGATGGCGCCGATCATCAGGCTCTTTTTCCGGCCCAGTTTGAAAGAGAGCCAGCCGCTGCCGACCGCGCCGACGGCAGCCCCGAACATCATGGAGCTGACCACCCACTCCTGGGTGTGGGCGGAAATCTGGAACTCATTGGCAATAAAGGGTAAGGCACCCGCAATAACACCGATATCAAGGCCGAACAGCAGGCCAGCCAGCGCGGCGAGGAAACAGACGAAGAACGTCATAGTCTTGTTCGAACGCCCTTGTTTTTTGTTGTCAGGCATAACGCCCTCCAGTTGAGTTATTGATTCTGTCGATGGTTAGGGTAGGACACTCGTCGGTAAAAAAACGTGACTATAATCACGGCTGTGTAATCGTTTCCACAAAGGTAAAGAAACGTAATTCATTAAATGCTTTTTAAATCAGCAATATAAATAAGGATAGACGACATTTTGAAAAACGGTAATCAGAGTTGACCGAAACAATATGTAACATTGTGAAAAATGGGTACAGGAGATAGCGTCTTTGGGCAGAAGGTGACAGTCTTTACTATGTAATCGCTTTCATTTTGTGGCGGCCGCGCGTTGAAATGGGGGCGCAGAAAAGGGGGGGGCGTAAATAAAAAGGCCAGCGCGAGGCTGGCCTTGAAGAGAGGAAGCGCGGAGATTATTTCAGACCGGCCGCTTCCCGCAGCAGCGCCGCTTTGTCGGTTTTTTCCCATGGGAAATGTTCGCGACCAAAGTGACCGTAGGCTGCGGTTTCTTTGTAGATCGGGTGCAGCAGATCCAGCATCTGAATCAGACCGTATGGACGCAGGTCGAAGAACTCGCGCACCAGCAGGGTCAGCTGTTCAGAAGGCACTTTCTCGGTGCCAAAGGTTTCCACCATGATGGACGTCGGTTCTGCAACGCCGATAGCGTAGGAAACCTGAATTTCGCAACGATCGGCCAGGCCTGCGGCAACGATGTTCTTCGCCACATAGCGCGCCGCGTAGGCTGCGGAACGGTCAACTTTAGATGGATCTTTACCGGAGAACGCGCCGCCGCCGTGGCGAGCCATGCCGCCGTAGGTATCAACGATGATCTTACGACCGGTCAGACCGCAGTCGCCCATCGGGCCGCCAATAACGAAACGGCCGGTCGGGTTGATGAAGAATTTGGTGGACGCGTTGAGCCATTCGGTCGGCAGAATCGGCTTGATGATCTCTTCCATCACTGCTTCCTGCAGGGATTTCTGATCGATATCTTCCGCGTGCTGAGTCGACAGAACGACCGCGTCGATGCCGACGATTTTGCCGTCGTCATACTGGAAGGTCACCTGGCTTTTCGCATCCGGGCGCAGCCACGGCAGGGTGCCGTTTTTACGCACTTCAGCCTGACGCTGCACCAGACGGTGAGCGTAAGTCACCGGCGCCGGCATCAGCACGTCGGTTTCGTTAGTGGCGTAGCCAAACATCAGCCCCTGGTCGCCGGCGCCCTGTTCCAGCGGATCGGCACGGTCAACGCCCTGGTTAATGTCCGGAGACTGTTTACCAATGGCGCTCAGTACGGCGCACGAGTTGGCGTCAAAGCCCATATCGGAATGCACGTAGCCAATTTCGCGGACGGTGTTGCGGGTGATCTCTTCGATATCAACCCATGCGCTGGTGGTGATTTCGCCGCCTACCAGCACCATGCCGGTTTTGACATAGGTTTCACATGCGACACGCGCTTTTGGATCCTGCTCGAGGATCGCATCCAGCACGGCATCGGAGATTTGGTCAGCAATTTTGTCAGGATGCCCTTCTGATACGGACTCAGACGTAAAAAGGTGTTTTGCCATATTTTATTTCACCTGTGGACGATTCGGATAGCTCATACTGTTGTGTAATGTGGCTTTGGTGGATAATCAGCGCAAAGCCGCGCAGGTAGCGACACGAGCAGTCTGAGTGTTAATCAGTATAGACGGATTAACTTCTGGACGGCCATTTTAGGTCAAATCTTGAGCCCATTTCCAGCCTTTTTTGATGGCGGTCGCATTTATGGGAAAACCCGCCTGGCAAAATTTCCTGACAACCGCGCAAACAGGCACATTTTTATTTTGCTTTTTACCCCGCTTCTCGGTATAAAACGCCGCGCGCGGCTCATTAAAAAAGCGCACGGGGCATGGCCCTGTGGTGCCACTTCCAGCCGGGTTAAGCAGTCTGTATTTACAGAATCTCGCAGCGGCGTAGCGCCTGTTGCCCGGTATGTATAGCTTTGGCTTGTCGCCGACCCTGTCGCAGGGCGGTGTGGAGGTGATACCAGATAATGAACCAATGTTTTTCGTTTGATTCGTCGCGTCGTTCTGTCGCGCGTCAGCACTCCGCAACCTGCATCTCTCTCATGCAAACCAGCCGATGTTCACCCCATCTCGGCGCTTCTCAGGATTCCAGGGCCGGTCGGCCGTCAGAAAACTGAACAAGGGCGCTCTTGCCTGGCAAGAGTTTTCTCGTGGTTTCTCCGGACTGTCATACTCTGTTCGGCTACGTGTTTTACGATGATATGAATAAGAAACCGGTCGCGCAGTCGCAAAACCAGCAGATAGTGCTGGGCTTTAGGACTGTTCATGGGTTGTTATCGCATCTTTGGACTGCGATAGTAGTTAACTGTCTTACACTTATTATTAAAAATTGAGGTTCGCTATGTCTGACGACATGTCTATGGTTTCGCCTTCGTCAGCAGGCGAACACGGTGTACTACGTTCCATGCAGGAGGTAGCGATGAGCTCCCAGGAAGCCAGCAAGATGCTGCGTACTTATAATATTGCCTGGTGGGGCAATAACTATTATGACGTCAACGAACTGGGCCACATCAGCGTTTGCCCGGATCCGGACGTCCCGGAAGCGCGCGTTGACCTCGCGGAATTAGTCAAAGCGCGTGAAGCGCAAGGGCAGCGCTTGCCGGCGCTGTTCTGCTTCCCGCAGATCCTGCAGCACCGCCTGCGCTCGATCAACGCCGCCTTCAAACGCGCGCGTGAATCGTATGGCTATAACGGCGATTACTTCCTCGTCTACCCGATCAAGGTTAACCAGCACCGTCGCGTGATTGAATCGCTGATCCATTCCGGCGAGCCGCTGGGCCTGGAAGCCGGTTCGAAAGCGGAACTGATGGCCGTGCTGGCGCACGCCGGGATGACCCGCAGCGTCATCGTCTGTAATGGTTATAAAGACCGCGAATATATCCGTCTGGCGCTGGTGGGCGAGAAGATGGGCCACAAGGTCTATCTGGTCATTGAGAAGATGTCCGAGATCGCTATCGTACTGGAAGAGGCCGAGCGCCTGAACGTGGTGCCGCGCCTTGGCGTACGTGCGCGTCTGGCCTCGCAGGGCTCCGGTAAATGGCAGTCCTCCGGCGGCGAGAAGTCCAAGTTCGGCCTCGCAGCGACCCAGGTGCTGCAACTGGTCGAAATTCTGCGCGAGGCAGGCCATCTTGAGAGCCTGCAACTGCTGCACTTCCACCTCGGTTCGCAGATGGCTAACATTCGCGATATCGCCACCGGCGTGCGTGAATCGGCGCGTTTCTACGTCGAACTACATAAGCTGGGTGTCAATATTCAGTGCTTCGACGTCGGCGGCGGCCTGGGCGTGGACTATGAAGGCACCCGCTCGCAGTCCGATTGCTCGGTGAACTACGGTCTGAACGAATACGCCAACAATATCATCTGGGCGATCGGCGATGCCTGCGAAGAGAATGGCCTGTCGCACCCGACGGTGATCACCGAGTCCGGCCGCGCGGTGACCGCGCACCATACCGTGCTGGTTTCCAACATCATCGGCGTTGAGCGTAACGAATACACCGAGGCGACCCCGCCGGCGGAAGACGCTGCGCGTCCGCTGCAGAGCATGTGGGAAACCTGGCTGGAGATGCACGAGACCGGCAACCGCCGCTCGCTGCGCGAATGGCTGCACGACAGCCAGATGGACCTGCACGATATCCATATCGGCTACTCCTCAGGCACCTTCAACCTGCAGGAGCGCGCGTGGGCGGAACAGCTGTATCTGAACATGTGCCATGAGGTGCAGAAGCAGCTCGACCCGAGCAACCGCGCCCATCGTCCCATCATCGATGAGCTGCAGGAGCGAATGGCGGATAAAATCTACGTCAACTTCTCGTTGTTCCAGTCGATGCCGGATGCCTGGGGGATCGATCAGCTGTTCCCGGTGATGCCGCTGGAAGGGCTGAACAAGTCGCCTGAGCGCCGCGCGGTGCTGCTGGACATCACCTGCGATTCCGATGGCGCCATCGATCACTACGTGGACGGCGACGGGATCGCCACCACCATGCCGATGCCGGAATACGACCCGGAGAACCCGCCGATGCTGGGCTTCTTCATGGTTGGCGCCTATCAGGAGATCCTCGGCAACATGCATAACCTGTTCGGCGATACCGAGGCGGTGGACGTGTTCGTCTTCCCTGACGGCAGCGTTGAGGTTGAGCTGTCCGACGAGGGCGATACCGTGGCGGATATGCTGCAGTATGTGCAGCTGGATCCGAACACGCTGCTGACCCAGTTCCGCGATCAGGTGAAAAATACCGGTCTGGACGACGCGCTGCAGCAGCAGTTCCTCGAGGAGTTCGAGGCGGGACTGTACGGCTATACTTATCTGGAAGACGAGTAGCTGCTGATGCCCGGTGGCGCTGCGCTGACCGGGCCTGCGTATGTCGGCCGGATAAGGCGAAGCCGTCATCCGGCAGCATGCGATACTCACTTGAACCTGTATGCATTACCGGCGATAATTCACGCCAATAAGCGATTTATCTATCAAACCCTTCCTCGTCGGGCCTAACGACGCGGAGGGGTTTTTTTATACTTATTTTTTACGTTCCACGACTGTCAAAAGAGGTCATATCCATGAGCACTTTAGGTCATCAATACGATAACTCCCTGGTATCCAATGCCTTTGGCTTTCTGCGTTTGCCAATGAACTTTATGCCGTATGAAAGCGATGCGGACTGGGTCATCACCGGCGTGCCGTTCGATATGGCGACCTCCGGGCGCGCGGGCGGCCGTCATGGCCCGGCGGCGATCCGTCAGGTTTCCACTAACCTTGCCTGGGAGCACAACCGTTTCCCGTGGAACTTCGATATGCGCGAGCGCCTGAACGTGGTGGACTGCGGCGATCTGGTCTACGCCTTCGGCGACGCGCGCGAAATGAGCGAGAAGCTGCAGGCTCACGCCGAGAAGCTGCTGGCGGCCGGCAAACGTATGCTCTCCTTTGGCGGCGACCACTTCGTTACCCTGCCGCTGCTGCGCGCCCATGCCAAGCACTTTGGTAAAATGGCGCTGGTGCACTTCGATGCTCACACCGATACCTACGCCAACGGCTGCGAGTTCGACCACGGCACCATGTTCTATACCGCGCCGAACGAAGGGCTTATCGATCCGAACCACTCCGTACAGATCGGGATCCGCACCGAGTTCGACAAAGACAATGGCTTTACGGTGCTCGACGCCGGCCAGGTTAACGACCGCAGCGTTGATGACGTGATTGCCCAGGTGAAGCAGATCGTCGGCGACATGCCGGTGTACCTGACCTTTGATATCGACTGTCTGGATCCGGCGTTTGCGCCAGGCACCGGTACCCCGGTTATCGGCGGGCTGACCTCCGACCGCGCGATCAAGCTGGTGCGCGGCCTGAAGGACCTGAACATCGTCGGGATGGACGTGGTGGAAGTCGCCCCGGCCTACGATCAGTCCGAAATTACCGCTCTGGCGGCGGCGACCCTGGCGCTGGAGATGCTGTACATCCAGGCGGCGAAGAAGGGCGAATAACCCCGGTAACCCCCTGTGCCGTACGGTACAGGGGGTTAATCAAGGCGCAGGTCGCTGGGCCCGCGACCGCCGTCAAGGCGCACCGCATACTGGGCGATACAGTCCACACCGAAGCCGACCGGTCCCTGGGTAAACCCCGATTTGAAGGTGGCGATAATCCCCTGGCCCCATTCGGCTTTATCCGGCAACCCATCGCGATAATCACGTTTGGTATATACCCTAAATATTTCGAGTTGCCGGACAAAACGGCTAGCCGTTTTGAACAGCGCTTGCGCTGGCCCCGTAGGGGCGAGGCCCAGGGATAGGCCGAGTTATTGCCAACGCACATGCAGCTTGAAGTATGACGGGTATAAGCGTTACGTAAAAAGAGTTCCAAGTGGCTGTCTTCAATAAAGCCCTGGCTATTTGATTGTTGGCTGGCAAAGATTGGTGAGGAGGCGCTAGCGCCTCCCGCTGTCGCTTATTTAATGCCGTCGGCCTTCATGCGATCGCGAATATGCTGCGCGCGGGCTTCCGATGCCGGGTGATCGTCAAACATAGAGCTCTGACGGCCGGCTTCCAGCTTGGCCAGTTTCTCGAAGCTGGTGGCCAGTCCCGACGGATTGATACCGCGCTTACGCAGCAGGTCGTAAGAGTAGTCATCCGCTTCCGATTCCTGACGCTGGGAGAACTGCGAGTTCACCAGTTTTTCGCCCAGATCGCCCAACTGAGACTGCGACAGGCTACCGACGATACCGCCCGCGGAGGCCGCCGCCGCACGCACGGCGTTGGTACCCAGGGCGACCTGCATGCCTTTCTTCACGTGGCCCAGCGCGACGTGGCCCATTTCGTGGCCGATCACCGCCTCGACTTCATTATCGTTCATCAGATCCATCAGCCCGCTGTAGACGCGGATGCAGCCGTTGGCCATGGCGAAGGCGTTGACATCCTTGGTCTCATAGACCTTGTAGTTCACGGGCTGACCATTGATGTTATCGCCCAGCGCAGCCGCGATTTTGTTCAGCCGCTGGCTGTATTCACTGTTGGCCGGGGCGATTTTCGCTTTGGCGTCCATCTCTTTACAGGCCTGGTCGCTTAAGGTTTTCACCTGCGCGTCGCTGAGAGAGTATGCCTGGAAGGCTTCGGCGCCTGAGCTGAGCAGACCGTTGGAGTCCATGTTCTGACATCCGGTGAGGGTTGCTGCGATCCCAAGAGCAAGTACGGTTGAGCGAATTTTCATTTTTATCTTCCACAATCTTATGGTTGTTTATCCGAAAATACGGCGACGGCAGGGAACCGTATTCTGCGTAAATTATAAAGAGTATCGCAGGATGCGGGCGAGCGGATTCCGGCGTAGCACAACCTGTTCCAGAGATTTCTTAAAGGGCAAAAGGATGCTCCATGTACATGACTTGTCGCTTGGGTTACATTGTTCACACTTTTTTCCGGCGTAGCCCAAAACGCGCTCTCGTCAAGTCGTTAAGGGCATGGCCTTCAACAGTCCGAACTGGAGTCAAAATGTCCTCACGTAAAGAGCTTGCTAACGCTATTCGTGCGCTGAGCATGGACGCTGTACAGAAAGCCAAATCCGGCCACCCGGGGGCCCCGATGGGTATGGCTGACATTG
>NZ_JBPYUI010000001.1:339672-368058 GCF_051858335.1 Klebsiella sp. K47 | reverse complement strand
CCCAGGCTCTGAGAGCCGCTTAATATGAACCATCCAACTTTATGGGGTCAGTCCAGCAGCGCCGCCGGGCAATTCCTGAAGATTGCACATTGTCAGCAGTTTGAGAGAGGGCATCGCCCTCTCTTTTATTATGGTTCACGCTTGTTGCGCTTTACTGTTTCGGCTCGGCGACCACGGTGCTTCCCACGCCGCGGTTATTGTACTCCCACATGCGGTTGAAGCCGTTGTCGTTGAGGTTGCGCTGCAGATTGCCTTTGTCATCGGCGCTGCCGGTGTTGCCGCTGAACGGGCGGCCGGAGCCTACCGCCGCCGCCCACGGCTGGGCAATATTAAAGCCTTCATTGATAGCGCTGTCGCGGATCACCACCTGGCCGTTGCTGTTGCCATCGACATCCAGCGCGCGGCCGAGCTGCGCGACGTTATCCCCGGAGGCGGTGAAGCGGCTGTTGGTCGCCAGGAAGCCGTAGGTCACGCTCTTCAGAGTAGCCGGCGCGAAGACATAGGCCTCTTTCTGGGTACGGGAGTTCACCACGCGGAAATCGGTGTTATCAAACACCACCGCGCCGCGGCCGGAAACGATATCCACATCGCCTTCAATGTAGCTGTTGGTCACCAGGGTGCGGGTCTGACGGTTGTCCTGCAGACGGTTTTGCACGCCGCTGTTGGTCACGAAGAAGGTGTTCTGACGGCCAAGAATATTGACCTTATTGATCTGCACCTGGTCGCCATCGCTGCGCAATGCCACCGCCTGGTGGGTACCGGCGTCAACGCTGTCGCCGAGGTTGTTGGCGATGGTCAGGTTCTGCAGCTGCAGACCATTATTCTGTGACCAGAAGACTGCGGAACACATTACGCCGACGGTCGCCGCGGATTTGCTTTGGCAACTGTCGAACATATACCACGCCGGTTTACCCGGCATATATTTACCGCCTGGATTGACCAGACGACGCCAGGTGTTGCGATCCATCTCGGAATCAATGGCTTCGCTGATTTTCACGTCGATTGGCTTATCGCCAGTACCATACAGGGTCAGGGCGCCCGGCGCCGCCGGAACGTAGACGGTTCCCGGGTACTCGCCCGGCATAATCGCGATATACAGACGACGGTTAGAGTGACGGGCAATTGCCGCATCCACCGCCGCCTGAATGGTGGTATGGGTTACGCCCTGGGTTCCCGCAGGGCCGACGATAAAGTCAGGCTGCGCCGGCAGGCTGATAGCAGACGGCGTCCAGGCGGCGGCGTTGGGAGCCAGCGACTGGAAATAGGCCGCCGGCGTGAAGTTTTTCGCTTCTTCGGCGTTGAGTATGGGACGCGCGGTAGTGCCCGGTGCAGTCTGCGTTGAGGGCTGTTGATCGGCAGGCGTCGAGCTACAGGCGGACAGCGTCACGCCGAAGGCCAGCGCCAGCGCCAGACGGGAAACGGAATATGTGTTCATGTTGCTCCGGGCAAAATTAAGCGTAGTGAAATACCCCGGCTGAGACGCCAGGGTATAAGTCCTTTAAAACCTGCTGTTTTATACTAACTTGAACGAAACGGGAAGACGTGGACGGAAAAACTTACCGTCTTTACGCAACGCGCAGCCCTGCCGGATGGTCTTTAGTCACAAAAAAATAACATTTCCCTGCGCTATTGTTGACTTTACCGGCGTTATGAAAATAAATGTCTATACAACCCATGACAAGTTAAGCGCTATGACTGAAGCCACTTCCGAACTCGTTATCTGGCGAAACGGGCGTCTCGCCACCCTGAACCCCGATCACGCTCAACCTTACGGCCTGCTGGAGCGCCATGCGCTGCTGGTGCGCGACGGCCGCATCGCGGCGATTGTCGCCGAAGATGACGTCCCCAGCGGGCGCAGTATCGATCTTGAAGGCCGGTTGGTAACGCCGGGATTAATCGACTGCCACACCCATCTCGTCTTCGGCGGCAGCCGGGCCCAGGAGTGGGAGCAGCGGCTGAACGGCGTGTCGTATCAAACCATCAGCGCCAGCGGCGGCGGCATTAACTCCACCGTGCGCGCCACGCGCGACAGCAGCGAAGCTGAACTACTGGCGCTGGCCCAGCCGCGTCTGGAACGCCTGCTGCGTGAAGGGGTGACCACCCTGGAGATCAAATCCGGCTACGGCCTCGACCTGCCAAACGAACGCAAAATGCTGCGGGTCGCCCGACAACTGGCCGATCATAATGGCGTGGAACTGTCGGCGACGCTGCTCTCCGCCCACGCCACGCCGCCGGAATATCAAGGCGATGCTAACGGCTATATTACGCTGGTCTGCGAGACCATTTTGCCGACGCTGTGGCAGGAGGGACTGTTTGAAAGCGTTGACGTCTTCTGCGAAAACGTCGGCTTCAGCCCGCAGCAAACTGAGCGCGTCTTTCAGGCGGCGCAGGCGCTGGGCATTCCGGTAAAAGGCCACGTTGAGCAGCTCTCGTCGCTGGGCGGCGCGCAGCTGGTGAGCCGCTATCATGGGCTTTCCGCCGACCATATCGAGTATCTGACGGAAGAGGGCGTGGCGGCGATGCGCGAAAGCGGCACCGTGGCAGCCCTGCTCCCCGGCGCGTTCTACTTCCTTAATGAAACCCGTAAACCGCCGGTCGAGCTGCTGCGCAAGTACCAGGTGCCGATGGCGGTGGCGACCGATTTCAACCCCGGCACCAGCCCCTTCGCCAGCCTGCATCTGGCGATGAACATGGCCTGCGTCAAGTTTGGCCTGACGCCGGAGGAGGCGTGGGCCGGGGTGACGCGCCATGCCGCGCGGGCGCTGGGGCGCCAGGCCAGCCACGGCCAGCTGGCGCCGGGCTTTGTCGCTAACTTCGCCATCTGGGATGCTGAGCATCCCGTCGAGATGGTGTATGAGCCGGGGCGCAGTCCGCTCTGGCATCGCGTTGTTCAAGGAGAATTGCAATGATGCTGTGGCAAGCTACGCCAGCCAGTCTCTGGCAGGGACGCGACGACAGCGCGGAAGCGCCCAATGCGCTGCGCCTGTTCCAGACCATCGCCCGCGCGGAACGCTTCGCGCCGCAGGAGATGCCCGGCGATATCGCGCTGCTCGGCTTCGCCTGTGACGAAGGGGTTCGGCGTAACAAGGGGCGTACCGGGGCAGCGGACGGCCCGGCGACCCTGCGCCGGGCGTTGGCCAATATGGCCAGCCATCAGGGCCATGACCGCTGCGTGGATATGGGCACGATTAGCGTCGACGGTGAACAGTTAGAAGCCGCGCACCAGGCGCTACGCGAGGCGGTGGCCGCCTGTCAACGCGCCGGCAAACGCACGCTGGTGCTGGGCGGCGGTCACGAGACGGCCTTCGGCCACGGCGCTGGGGTACTGGATGCCTTCCCGGGCGAAAAAGTGGGCATTATTAATCTCGATGCGCATCTGGATTTACGCTTTGCCGAATGCGCCAGTTCCGGGACGCCATTCCGCCAGCTGGCGCTGGAGTGTGAAGCGCAGCAGCGAGGTTTTCACTATACCTGCATTGGCGTCAGCCGGGCGGCGAACACCCAGGCGTTATGGGATGAAGCGGCGCGCCGCCAGGTGGCTATCGTTGAAGATCTGGAGGTGCTGGCAGCCTTCGAAACACGCGTGTTGCCGGAGCTTGAGCGCAATATCGCGCAATTCGACCGTCTGTATCTGACTATCGATCTCGACGTGCTGCCGGCGCGAGAAATGCCGGCGGTGTCGGCCCCGGCGGCGCTGGGCGTGCCGCTGGCCACGCTGCTGCGCATCGTTGAGCCGCTGTGCCGCAGCGGTAAGCTGCAGGCGGTGGATCTGGTGGAGTTTAACCCGCTGTTTGACATTGACGGTCAGGGCGCTCGCGCGGCGGCCCGTGTGGCATGGCAAATCGCCCATTGGTGGCGCTAGCGATCCGCGCTATTATTTTCGTTTCGCCGCTCCGCTTATTACGCATAAGGAAAGCCAGGCCATGTTTGCACAACAACCTCGTTCCGCGCCCGCGCCTTTCTATGAAAAGGTGAAGCAGGCGATCAGCGAAAAGATCCACAGCGGCGTCTGGCGACCGCATGACCGTATCCCGTCGGAAGCTGAGCTGGTGGCCCAGTTCGGCTTCAGCCGGATGACCATCAATCGCGCGCTGCGCGAGCTGACGGACGAAGGCCTGCTGGTCAGGTTGCAAGGGGTGGGAACCTTTGTCGCCGAGCCGAAAGGGCAGTCGGCGCTGTTCGAGGTGCGCAGTATTGCCGCAGAAATTGTCGCCCGTCACCATCAGCACCGCTGTGAGGTACTCCTGCTGGAGGAGACCCGGGCGGATCATATTCAGGCGACGGCGCTCAGCGTCCCGGAAGGCACCCGCATTTTTCACTCGCTGATGGTGCATTACGAAAACGAGGTGCCGGTGCAAATCGAAGATCGCTGCGTCAATGCCGCAGTGGTCCCGGACTATCTGCATCAGGACTACACCGCCACCACGCCCCATGATTACCTGTCGCTGATCGCGCCGTTAACTGAAGGTGAACACATTGTTGAAGCGGTGCAGGCCACGGCGGAAGAGTGCGCGCTGCTGCATATTCACGCCCACGATCCGTGCCTGCTGATCCGTCGCCGCACCTGGTCGACAACCCACATCGTCTCCCACGCGCGCCTGCTGTTCCCCGGTAGCCGATATCGTCTGCAGGGGCGCTTTGGCTCCTGATCCACGCTGGCGTCAGCAAAACGTGATTGCTGACGCAATATAACAAAATTGTATCATTTCTGTTAAATCCTGGCTTGCGCATGCTTGTATAGACAAGTATATGTATCTACGTAAACAACGTTCATTGTCAGGAGAAACCCCGATGTCGCAAAGCAAATATCGCCAGCTGGACGTACGTGCCCCGAGAGGCACGACGCTTACCGCCAAGAGCTGGTTGACCGAAGCGCCGCTGCGTATGTTAATGAACAACCTCGATCCCGATGTCGCCGAAAACCCGCATGAGCTGGTGGTCTATGGCGGTATCGGTCGCGCTGCGCGCAACTGGGAATGCTATGACGCTATCGTGAAGGCGCTGAAAAACCTGGAAAGCGATGAGACCCTGCTGGTGCAGTCCGGCAAACCGGTCGGCGTATTTAAAACGCATGAAAACTCGCCGCGCGTGCTGATCGCCAACTCCAACCTGGTCCCGCACTGGGCCACCTGGGAACACTTCAACGAACTGGATGCCAAAGGGCTGGCGATGTACGGCCAGATGACCGCCGGCAGCTGGATCTACATCGGTAGCCAGGGCATCGTGCAGGGCACCTATGAAACCTTCGTCGAAGCCGGTCGCCAGCACTATCAGGGCAGCCTGAAAGGCCGCTGGGTGTTAACCGCCGGTCTGGGCGGCATGGGCGGCGCGCAGCCGCTGGCCGCGACGCTGGCCGGGGCCTGCTCGCTGAACATCGAATGTCAGCAGAGCCGCATCGATTTCCGGCTGCGTACCCGCTACGTGGATGAGCAAGCCACCTCGCTGGATGACGCCCTGGCGCGCATCAAAAAATACACCGCCGAAGGGCGGGCCATCTCTATCGCGCTGTGCGGCAACGCCGCGGAGATCGTACCGGAGCTGGTGAAGCGCGGCGTGCGCCCGGATATGGTCACCGACCAGACCAGCGCCCACGACCCGCTGCATGGCTATCTGCCGAAAGGCTGGAGCTGGGAAGAGTATCAGCAGAAAGCCGAATCCGACCCGCAGGGCACTATTCTGGCGGCTAAACGCTCGATGGCCGATCACGTGCAGGCGATGCTGGCCTTCCATGAGATGGGGGTCCCAACCTTCGACTACGGCAACAACATCCGCCAGATGGCGCAGGAAGTGGGCGTCAGCAACGCCTTCGATTTCCCGGGCTTCGTGCCGGCCTATATCCGCCCGCTGTTCTGCCGCGGTATCGGCCCGTTCCGCTGGGTAGCGCTGTCCGGCGATCCGCAGGATATCTACAAAACCGACGCGAAAGTGAAAGAGATCATTAAAGATGATCAGCATCTGCACCACTGGCTGGATATGGCGCGCGAGCGCATCAGCTTCCAGGGACTGCCGGCGCGTATCTGCTGGGTCGGTCTGGAGTGGCGGCAAAAGCTCGGTCTGGCGTTTAACGAAATGGTGCGCAGCGGCGAAGTCTCCGCGCCGATCGTCATTGGCCGGGATCACCTTGACTCCGGCTCCGTCGCCAGCCCGAACCGCGAAACCGAAGCGATGCGCGATGGTTCTGATGCGGTCTCCGACTGGCCGCTGCTCAACGCCCTGCTCAATACCGCCAGCGGCGCGACCTGGGTGTCGCTGCACCACGGCGGCGGGGTAGGCATGGGCTTCTCGCAACACTCCGGGATGGTTATCGTCTGCGATGGTACCGATGAAGCGGCGGCGCGTATCGCCCGCGTCCTGCACAACGACCCGGCCACCGGCGTGATGCGTCATGCCGACGCGGGGTATGAGATTGCCATTGAATGCGCAGCAGAACAGGGTCTGAATCTTCCGATGGTGGCGGCAACGCAGGGGAACGCTAAATGAAATCTTTAACTTTGATCCCGGGTCAACTCAGCCTGTCGCAGCTCCGCGACGTTTACAGCCACCCGGTAAATATTACCCTCGACAGCGGCGCGTTTGCCGCCATTGACGAGAGCGTGGCCTGCGTTAACGCCATCCTCGCCGAAGGGCGGACCGCCTACGGCATCAACACCGGTTTTGGCCTGCTGGCGCAGACCCGTATCTCGACGGAAGATCTGGAGAACCTGCAGCGTTCGCTGGTGCTATCCCATGCGGCAGGCGTTGGCGAGCCGCTGGACGATGATCTGACGCGGCTGATTATGGTGCTGAAGATTAACAGCCTGTCCCGCGGTTTCTCCGGGATCCGCCTGAGCGTGATCCAGGCGCTGATTGGCCTGGTGAATGCCGGCGTGACGCCGTGGATCCCGGCTAAAGGCTCCGTCGGCGCTTCCGGCGACCTCGCGCCGCTGGCGCATATGTCGCTGACCCTGCTCGGAGAAGGTAAAGCGCGGGTACGCGGCGGCGAATGGCTGCCGGCCACCGAAGCGCTGCGTCAGGTGGGGCTGGAGCCGATTACCCTGGCGGCGAAAGAGGGGCTGGCGCTACTCAACGGCACCCAGGCCTCGACCGCTTTTGCCCTGCGCGGTCTGTTCGAAGCCGAGGATCTGTTCGCCTCCGCGGTCGTCTGCGGGGCGTTAACCACCGAAGCGGCGCTGGGCTCACGTCGTCCGTTTGATGCGCGCATCCATGAAGTGCGCGGCCAGCGCGGGCAGATTGATGCGGCGGCGTTGTATCGCCACCTGCTGACCGACGATAGCGCGATCTCGCAGTCGCACCATAACTGCAGCAAGGTGCAGGACCCGTACTCCCTGCGCTGCCAGCCGCAGGTGATGGGCGCCTGCCTGACGCAGATCCGCCAGGCGGCTGAGGTGCTGCTGGCTGAAGCCAACGCGGTCTCCGATAACCCGCTGGTCTTTGCCGCCGAAAATGACGTCATCTCCGGCGGTAACTTCCATGCCGAACCGGTGGCGATGGCCGCGGATAATATCGCGCTGGCGATCGCCGAAATCGGCTCGCTCTCCGAGCGCCGCATCGCGCTGATGATGGACAGCCATATGTCGCAGCTGCCGCCGTTCCTCGTCAAAAATGGCGGCGTCAACTCCGGGTTTATGATTGCCCAGGTCACGGCGGCGGCCTTAGCCAGTGAAAACAAAGCGCTGTCGCACCCGCATAGCGTTGACAGCCTGCCCACCTCTGCCAACCAGGAAGACCACGTCTCGATGGCGCCGGCGGCCGGTCGCCGCCTGTGGGCGATGGCCGAGAACACCCGCGGGGTGCTGGCCGTTGAGTGGCTGGCGGCGGCGCAGGGGCTGGATATGCGCGAAGGACTGACCACCAGTCCGCTGCTGGAAGAGGCGCGTCACTTGCTGCGCGAACGCGTGCCGCACTATACGCAGGATCGCTACTTCGCCCCGGATATCGATAACGCCATTGCGCTTCTGGCGGCCCGTCACCTGACGCGTCTGCTGCCTGCCGTACTGCATTAATCACCGTTGTTCTCTGTACCCGCGTCGGGGGAAGTCATTCCCCCGACCGCCCTACACCGCATATTTGTCGTCATATAAAAAAATCAGGACACCTGTATATGCAACAACAACACAAGCCACATCTGCTCCGCGGGCTCAATGCCCGACACATTCGGTTTATTGCGCTCGGCTCCGCTATCGGCACCGGGCTGTTCTATGGCTCGGCCTCAGCCATCAAAGCGGCGGGCCCGGCGGTGCTGCTGGCCTATCTGATTGGCGGCGCGGCGGTGTTTATCGTCATGCGCGCGCTGGGCGAGATGGCGGTGCGCAACCCGGTTTCCGGCTCCTTCGGCAGCTATGCCCGCCAGTATCTCGGGCCGCTGGCCGGGTTTATTACCGGCTGGACCTACACCTTTGAAATGGTGATCGTCGCCCTGGCCGACGTCACCGCCTTCGGCATCTATATGGGATTGTGGTACCCCGATGTGCCGCGCTGGATCTGGATCCTCAGCATCATCTTCTTTATCGGCGCGATGAACCTGTGCAACGTGCGGGTATTTGGCGAGATGGAGTTCTGGCTGTCTCTGGTGAAGGTGGTGGCGATTATCGCCATGATGCTGGCGGGGGCGGGGATCATCTTCTTTGGCTTTGGCCACAGCTTCCCGGCCACCGGGCTGGAAAACCTCTGGAGCCACGGCGGCTTTGCCCCTAACGGCTGGCAGGGCGTTATCGCCTCGCTTGGCATCGTGATGTTCGCCTTCGGCGGGGTGGAGATTATCGGCGTCACCGCCGCGGAAGCGAAGGATCCTAAGAAGGTGATCCCGCAGGCCATCAATACCATTCCGCTGCGCATTATCCTGTTCTACGTCTGCACCCTGGCGGTACTGATGGCGATCTTCCCGTGGAACAGCTTTGGCGAACAGGGGAGTCCGTTTGTGCTTATTTTCGACGGTCTGGGGATCCCGGCGGCGGCGACCATCCTTAACATCATCGTGATCAGCGCCAGCATCTCGGCGATTAACAGCGATATTTTTGGCGCCGGACGCATGATGTACGGCATGTCGAAAGAGGGGCTGGCGCCGAAAAGCTTCCAGCGCATCGCCAGCAACAGTGTGCCCTGGATGACGGTGGTGGTCATGGGCGGCGCGCTGCTGGCGGCGGTGGTATTGAACTATCTGATCCCCGAGCAGGTATTTGTGCTAATTGCTTCGCTGGCGGCATTCGCCACGGTATGGGTGTGGCTGATGATTCTGCTATCCCATTTTGCCATGCGCCGCGGTTTGTCTGCCGAAGAGCGCAGCCAGATCGCCTTTCCCATTCCGTTCTGGCCGGTTGCGCCGCTGTTGACGCTACTGTTTATGGGGCTGGTCATCGCCGTACTAGGGATGTTTGCCGAAACGCGGATGGCGCTGATCGCCGGCCTAGTCTGGCTCGGGCTGCTGACGGTGGTGTGGTATGCGCGGGTGCGTAAAACGGCGCTGCAGGTAGTCACTGAACAGTAAGGCCAATTTCCCCGGTGGCGCTGCGCTTACCGGGGCTACAAATGGCACGGACCGTAGGCCGGGTAAGGCGTCAGCCGCCGCCCGGCATAAAAGCGGCTCCGTGCCCGCGGCAATCGCCCGGCGGCGCTGCGCTTGCGCGGGCCTGGGGGTATTGTAGATACTGCTATCGGCTTGTAACGGTTTTAATCCGGTAAAAACAGTTGTTTTGTATTAATTCCGAGCACATTGCGCTCCCGAAATGTCTTCTACGTTATGTTACTCATGGCGCAGGGAGCGCACAGGGGGCGGCCAGTCGCCGCCGCCCCCTGTACCCCCGGGCTCCGGCCAGCAACATCGCCGCTGCGCGGTCCCTTCGACTTATCCCTGCAGGCTTCGGGTCGGGCCGAGGCAGCGTCCGTGCAAAACACGGCCCTCAGCCCGCATCCATGCGGGCTGCCCCGGCCTTCCGGGAACGTCTCAGCGATGTTGAGGCCGCCAACAACGGCAGTTTCAGCGGCCCCATGTTCGGCGGCGATTCACATACTGGGTCTGGACCCCGTAGGCCGGGTAAGGCGTCAGCCGCCACCCGGCAAAATAACCGCGCAATAGCACCGTAGGCCGGGCAAGGCGTCAGCCGCCGCCCGGCATAAAAGCGGCTCCGTGCCCGCGGCAATCGCCCGGCGGCGCTGCGCTAGCATGGGCGTGGGGGTAGTGTAGGTCGGGTAAGCGCAGCGCCACCCGAAAAACAAATGGCGCCGCGGGTACCCCGGATAAGGCGCAAGCCGCTATCCGGGGAAGATTAACTGAACAGGGCGGTGATGGAGGCGCTGGCGAGGGAATGGAAATGGACGTTAAAGCCGACCATCGCGCCGCTGGCCTCAGCATCCACCTCAATTTTCTCGACGTCCAGGGCGTGGACGGTGAAGATATAGCGGTGGGTTTCGCCCTTCGGCGGCGCCGCGCCGCCGTAGCCTGCCTTACCAAAATCGGTGCGGGTCTGAACGGCCTCTTCCGGCAGCTCCGCCTGACCGGAACCGGCCCCTTGCGGCAGGACGCGGGTATCGGCCGGCAGGTTTGCGACCACCCAGTGCCACCAGCCGGAGCCGGTCGGCGCATCCGGATCGTAGCAGGTCACCACAAAGCTTTTGGTTCCCGCGGGCACATCATCCCACATCAGATGCGGCGAAATATTGTCGCCATCGTAGCCCATGCCGTTGAAGACGTGACGATTAGGCAGCTTACCGCCGTCCTGGAGATCGTGACTGATCAGTTTCATGCTTCATCCTCATTGATAATGCGCTGATTAACAAAGAAGTGTAGCCTTCCCGACGACGCAATTCCGCTATTTATTCGCTAAAAAATGTTTCGTCCTGCACTGCCTGGTTGACCGCACGGGTCAGGCGGGTCAGCTGCTCGGGCGTGATGATGTACGGCGGCATCAGATAAATCAGCCGGCCAAACGGACGGATCCAGACTCCCTGCTCGACGAAAAAGCGCTGCAGGGCGGCCATGTTGACCGGGCGACGGGTTTCAACCACGCCAATAGCGCCCAGCACGCGGACGTCCGCGACCAGCGCAGATCCCCGCGCCGGGGCCAGCTCGGCCTGCAGCTGGGCTTCAATCGCCGCCACCTGCGGCTGCCATTCGCCGCTCTCCAGCAGGCGCAGGCTTTCGCTGGCCACCGCGCAGGCCAGCGGATTGCCCATAAAGGTGGGGCCGTGCATAAAGCAACCGGCTTCGCCATTGCTAATGGTTTCAGCAACCGTTCGGGTGGTGATGGCGGCGGAAAGGGTCATGGTGCCGCCGGTCAGCGCTTTGCCCAGACACAGAATGTCGGCGGTAATCCCGGCGTGTTCACAAGCGAACAGCTTGCCGGTGCGGCCAAAGCCGGTGGCAATCTCATCGGCGATCAGCAGTATCCCTTCCCGGTCGCACATTTTACGCACCCGCTTCAGCCACTCCGGATGGTACATCCGCATGCCGCCCGCCCCCTGGACGATAGGTTCGAGGATCACCGCGGCGATTTCGTGACGATGCGCGGCCATCAGGCGGGCAAACGGTACCATATCCATCTCGTCCCACTCGCCGTCAAAGCGGCTTTGCGGCGCGGGGGCGAACAGGTTATCCGGCAGGTAGCCCTGCCACAGGCTGTGCATCGAGTTCTGCGGATCGCAGACCGACATCGCTCCGAAGGTATCCCCGTGATAGCCGTTGCGGAAGGTCAGAAAACGACGACGTGGTTCGCCTTTAGCCTGCCAGTACTGCAGCGCCATTTTCATCGCCACCTCTACCGCCACTGAACCGGAGTCGGCGAGGAAAACGCACTCCAGCGAGGCCGGGGTCATCGCCACCAGCTGACGGCATAGCGCAACTGCCGGCGGATGGGTGATCCCGCCGAACATCACGTGCGACATTTGGTCAATTTGTCCCTTCAGCGCCGCATTGAGGCGTGGGTGATTGTAGCCGTGGATCGCCGCCCACCAGGAAGACATACCGTCAACCAACTGTTCGCCGCCGGCGAGGGACAGCTCGCAACCGTGGGCGGACACCACCGGGTAGACCGGCAGGGGGGAAGTCATAGAGGTGTAGGGGTGCCAGATGTGGCGCCGATCGAAAGCGAGATCGTCCAGTGTCATAAGTGACTTGTAAACCATTTTGAAAACATTTAGGTTTACAAGTCTACACTGAACTTACTTACAATGAAACGTACACAAAATATTTCGCGCAGCATCGAGGCGGCAAGCGAGAACATCCCCAGGAGCATAGTTCACTATGTGACTGGGAGGCGCGAGTGCAGCCAACAAAGAGGCTGTGTGAAATAGGAAGTGTACGACCTTTTGGAGAGGAAAATGGCTCACCAACCTCGCTGGACAATGTCGCAAGTAACGGAATTATTTAATAAACCGCTGATCGATCTGCTATTCGAAGCGCAGCAAATCCATCGTCAACACTTTGATCCGCGCCAGGTGCAGGTCAGCACCCTGCTATCGATCAAAACCGGCGCCTGCCCGGAAGATTGTAAATATTGCCCGCAGAGCGCACGCTACAAAACCGGCCTCGAAGCCGAGCGCCTGATGGAGGTTGAGCAGGTGCTGGAATCAGCGCGCCAGGCGAAAAACGCCGGCTCCACCCGCTTCTGCATGGGCGCGGCGTGGAAAAACCCCAATGACCGCGATATGCCTTACCTGGAGCAGATGGTGAAAGGGGTGAAGGCGCTGGGGCTGGAGTCCTGTATGACGCTCGGCACCCTGACCGACAGTCAGGCGCAGCGCCTGGCCGAAGCGGGCCTCGATTACTACAACCACAACCTTGATACCTCGCCGGAATTTTACGGCAACATCATCACCACCCGCACCTACCAGGAGCGCCTGGATACGCTGGACAAAGTGCGTGATGCTGGGATCAAAGTCTGCTCCGGCGGTATCGTCGGGCTGGGAGAGAGCGTAAAAGATCGCGCCGGACTGCTGCTGCAACTGGCTAATCTGCCGACGCCGCCGGAGAGCGTACCGATCAACATGTTGGTGAAGGTCAAGGGCACGCCGCTGGCGGATAACGACGACGTCGACGCTTTCGATTTCATCCGCACTATCGCCATCGCGCGCATCATGATGCCCACCTCCTACGTGCGTCTCTCCGCCGGCCGCGAGCAGATGAACGAGCAGACCCAGGCGATGTGCTTTATGGCCGGGGCGAACTCGATTTTCTACGGCTGCAAGCTGCTGACCACGCCGAACCCGGAAGAGGACAAAGACCTGCAGCTGTTCCGCAAGCTGGGGATCAACCCGCAGCAGACGGCGGTGCTGGAAGGCGACAATGAGCAGCAGCAGCGTCTGGAGCAGGCCTTACTCACCCCGGACACTGAGGAATATTACAACGCGGCGGCGCTATGAGCTGGCAGCAGCGAATCGATCGGGCGGTGGACGAGCGGCGGGCGGCGGAAGCTTTTCGCCGCCGCCTGCCGGTGACGCACGGCGCCGGGCGCTGGCTGGAGCGGGAAGGGGAGCGCTGGCTTAACTTCTCCAGCAATGACTATCTGGGCCTGAGTCAGCATCCGGCGATTATCGCCGCCTGGCAACAGGGGGCCACGCGCTATGGCGTCGGTGCCGGCGGCTCGGGCCACGTGAGCGGCTATAGCGAAGCCCACCGCGCGCTGGAAGAGGCGCTCGCCGACTGGCTGGGCTATCCGCGCGCATTGCTGTTTATCTCCGGCTTTGCCGCGAATCAGGCGCTGATCGCCGCCCTGGTGGAGAAAGACGATCGGATTGTCGCCGACCGCCTGAGCCACGCCTCTCTGCTGGAGGCGGCGAGCCTCAGCCCGGCCCAGCTGCGGCGCTTTACCCACAACGATCCGCAGCAGCTCGCGCAACTGCTGGCTAAGCCGCTGGCGGGCGAACAGTTGGCGGTCACTGAAGGCATTTTCAGCATGGACGGCGACAGCGCGCCGCTGGCGGCCATTCACGCCGCGACGCAGGCAGCAGGGGCAGTGTTGCTGGTGGATGACGCCCACGGTGTTGGCGTGGTCGGCGACGAAGGACGCGGGAGCTGCGCCGCGCAGGCGGTGCGCCCTGAGCTGCTGGTGGTTACCTTCGGCAAGGCCTTCGGCGTCAGCGGCGCGGCGGTGCTGTGCGACGAAGCAATGGCCGATTATCTGCTGCAGTTTGCCCGTCATCTGATCTACAGCACCGCGATGCCGCCCGCCCAGGCGGTGGCGCTGAGGGCTGCCCTGGGGATCATTCGCAGCGATGAAGGGCAGCAGCGTCGCGACATCCTGGCCGCCCGCATCCGTCAGTTCCGTGAGGGGATGGGCGAGGTGTCGCTGGGGTTGACCGACTCCGTCAGCGCGATCCAACCGCTGATCGTCGGCGACAACGCCCGGGCGCTGAACCTGGCCTGCCGTCTACGCGACGCGGGCTGCTGGGCAACGGCGATCCGTCCGCCGACGGTGCCGGTCGGCAGCGCGCGTTTGCGCCTGACCCTGACAGCCGCCCATCATACTGAAGACATTAACCGTTTACTGGAGGTGCTGCATGGCCACAGTGAATAAGCAGGCGGTGGCCGCGGCGTTTGGCCGGGCGGCCAGCGGCTATACGCAACATGATGAACTGCAGCGGCGCTGCGCCGATCTATTGCTGCGCCAGCTGGCGCGCCGCGATTTTGCGCAGGTGCTGGATGCCGGCTGCGGCCCCGGCAGTATGAGTCGCTATTGGCGTGAGGCGGGCAGCGTGGTGACCGCGCTGGATCTCTCCGCCGGGATGCTCGCCCAGGCGCAGCGTAACGACGCCGCGCAGCATTATCTGCTGGGGGATATTGAGGCGCTGCCGCTGCCGGACGCCTGCGTCGATCTGGCGTGGAGCAATCTGGCGGTGCAGTGGTGCGACGATCTACGGGCGGCAATTGGCGAGCTGTACCGGGTGGCGCGTCCCGGCGGCAGAGTGGCGTTTAGCACGCTGCTCGCCGACTCGCTGCCGGAGCTCAATCAGGCGTGGCAGGCCATCGACGACCGGCCGCATGCCAACCGTTTCCTTAGCGAAGCGGCGGTGCGCGCGGCGCTTCGCGGCCTGCGCGCGACCGGCGAGGTTCATCAGATTAGCCTGCCGTTCGCCGATGCGCTGAGCGCTATGCGCTCGCTGAAGGGCATCGGCGCCACCCATTTGCACCAGGGACGGACAGCCGCCCCGCTTGGCCGCGGCAAACTGCGCGAGCTGCAGCTGGCCTGGCCGCAGCGGCAGGGCATCTGCCCGCTGACGTATTCTCTTTTTACAGGAGTCATTGAGCGTGACTAAACGTTTTTTTGTCACCGGGACCGATACTGAAGTCGGTAAAACCATCGCCAGCAGCGCCCTGCTGCAGGCGGCGAATCTGCTGGGTTTTCACACTGCCGGCTATAAGCCGGTGGCCTCCGGTAGCGACCTTACCGGCGATGGGCTGCGTAATGAAGATGCGCTGGCGCTGCAGCGTCATAGTCGGGTCGCATTGCGTTACGACCAGGTGAACCCCTATACCTTCGCCGAGCCGACCTCCCCGCACATCATCAGCGCCGACGAAGGGCGGCCGATCGCCGCGGCCAGGCTCTCCAGCGGGCTGCGTGAGCTGGAAGGTCTCGCCGACTGGGTGTTGGTGGAAGGCGCCGGCGGCTGGTTTACGCCGCTCTCGGATTCCCTGACCTTCGCCGACTGGGCGCAGGCGGAACAGCTGCCGGTCATTCTGGTGGTGGGCGTTAAGCTCGGCTGTATCAACCACGCAATGCTTACCGCTCAGGCGGTACGCCAGGCGGGACTACCGCTGGCGGGGTGGATCGCCAATGACGTACAGCCGCCGGGCAAGCGCCACGCCGAATATCTGGCGACGCTGAAAAACCGACTGGCCGCGCCGTTCCTCGGCGAAATACCGTGGCTTGCCGATATCGCGCAGCGCGACGATCTCGGCCAGTATCTGGACCTCAGGGCGCTGGATCCGGCGTTATCCACTGCGCCAGCAGCGGCTCATCCAGCGCCATAATATCGCCTTCGGCGACGTTACGGCCCCGGTGCAAGACACAGAAGCGATCCGCCACCCGGCGGATAAAGGGCAGGTGCTGCTCGGCGAGCAGCACCGTCAGGCCGATATCGCGATTTAACCGCAGCAGCAGATCCGCCAGCTTTTGCAGGCAGCGCGGCCCTCTGCCGCGCGAGGGTTCATCAAGGATCAGCAGCCGCGGCTGGACGATCAGCGCCCTGGCCAGCGCCAGCTGGTACTGATCGTCGTCGCTCAGCGAGGCGCCTTTGCGCTGCCGTAGGGCATAGAGCTCGGGAAAATGCTCATAAATCTCGCCGCCGCTGGCGTTAGCCCCGGGTTTCCCGGCCGCCAGGGCGATGTGCAGGTTCTCTTCCACGCTGAGTTGGGAAAAAATGCGTTTATCTTGTGGCACGTAGCCGATACCAATGGCGCTGCGCGATTGAGCGGACAGGGGGGTGAGATCCTGCGGCGGGGCGCCAATGTCATGCCAGGTCATCCGGCCGCTAGCCACCGGCAGGTGGCCAGCAATGCAGTTAACCAGGGTGGTTTTTCCCATGCCCTCGCGTCCCAGTACGCCAATGCACTCTCCCGGGCGTAGTACAAGATCGACATTCCACAGCGAATGCTGGTTGCCGTAAAAGTGATTTACTGCCTGTAAATTCAACATGGACGTTTTCTCCTTATCCTGGCGTCAGGGCGACAGAAAGATGCTGCAAAACTCTTGCCAGGAAAAAGAACGCTCGGAAAAAAGCGCTAAACGCCGATACCATCGGGCCTCGTCAGCGCCGGGGCTGCACTTTTCCGGTGCCCGACGCTAAAGGGTGGTGCAAAAAGCAGCAAAAATCGAGCGGCTTTAAGCGGATAGTTATCAAAAATAGTTCGATAAAAATTTTTCGCCACGCGGTTGACCGCAAAAGGCGACAGGCGCCGGGCGGCGGTGGTCTTGGGCTGCGGACAGTTATCCACTATTCCTGTGGATAACCTTGTGTATTAGAGTTAGAAAACCTGCGGCAAGCTAGAGCGTACGCGGCTTGCGGCTGAATTGGCGCGAAAGGCGTCTTTTCTTTAAAGATCTTAAATATCAGCTTGTTAGATAAAATCAATGGGTGTAAGAAAAGCGTCATCTGCTGCCATAAAAGTTTAATCCGTCCGCTTGACAAATGTTAAAAGGTAAAATTTTCTGGGGATAACCCTGGCGGCCGGAGGATTATTCCGTCTGACGCGCGTTTTGCACCCAGCTTGCCGGCCAATAAGACCCTTTTGTGGCGTTATCATAAGTACGCACTGTTTAAATATCCAGTATAATTTATTGGCAAAAAACGGCCCGGGGGGTAGAATTAAACACCGGCCGCTAATTCTTTTTTCAGGTTCTGATTGATGAGTAAATCGTTTGTACTGCATTCCGCCTTTCGCCCCTCCGGAGACCAACCGGAAGCCATCCGCCGCCTGGAAGAGGGGCTGGAGGATGGGCTTGCGCATCAGACGCTACTGGGGGTTACCGGCTCCGGTAAAACCTTTACCATCGCCAACGTGATTGCCGACCTGCAGCGGCCGACGATGGTGCTGGCGCCAAACAAAACCCTGGCGGCTCAGCTCTACGGCGAGATGAAAGAGTTTTTTCCGGAGAATGCCGTCGAGTATTTCGTCTCCTACTACGATTACTATCAGCCGGAAGCCTACGTTCCCAGCTCAGATACCTTCATTGAGAAGGACGCCTCGGTAAACGAACATATTGAGCAGATGCGTCTGTCGGCCACCAAAGCGCTGCTCGAGCGGCGCGACGTAGTGGTGGTGGCGTCAGTCTCGGCGATCTACGGCCTCGGCGACCCGGACCTGTATCTGAAAATGATGTTGCATCTGACGGTCGGTATGCTGATTGACCAGCGAGCGATCCTGCGTCGTCTGGCCGAACTGCAGTATACCCGCAACGATCAGGCCTTCCAGCGCGGCACTTTTCGCGTGCGCGGCGAGGTGATCGACGTCTTCCCGGCGGAATCCGACGATATCGCTCTGCGCATTGAGCTGTTTGACGAAGAGGTCGAGCGTCTGTCGCTGTTCGACCCGCTCACCGGCCACGTCGAAGGGACGGTGCCGCGCTATACCATTTATCCCAAGACCCACTACGTGACGCCGCGGGAGCGCATCGTCCAGGCGATGGAAGAGATCAAGCTGGAGCTGGCGGAGCGGCGCAAGGTGCTGCTGGCCAACAACAAGCTGCTGGAAGAGCAGCGCTTAACCCAGCGTACCCAGTTTGACCTCGAAATGATGAACGAGCTGGGTTACTGCTCGGGCATTGAAAACTACTCGCGCTTTCTCTCCGGGCGCGGGCCCGGCGAGCCGCCGCCGACCCTGTTCGACTATCTGCCGGCGGATGGCCTGTTGGTGATTGACGAATCCCACGTCACGGTGCCGCAGATCGGCGGTATGTACCGGGGCGACCGGGCGCGCAAAGAGACGCTGGTGGAATACGGTTTCCGCCTGCCGTCGGCGCTGGATAACCGGCCGATGAAGTTTGAAGAATTCGAAGCGCTGGCGCCGCAAACCATCTATGTGTCGGCGACCCCGGGCGCCTATGAGCTGGATAAATCCGGCGGCGAGGTTGTGGATCAGGTGGTGCGGCCGACCGGTCTGCTTGACCCAATCATCGAAGTGCGCCCGGTGGCGACTCAGGTCGACGATCTGCTGTCAGAGATCCGCCTGCGCACGGCCATCAACGAGCGCGTGCTGGTCACCACTCTCACCAAGCGGATGGCGGAGGACTTAACCGAGTACCTTGAGGAGCACGGCGAGCGCGTGCGCTATCTGCACTCGGATATCGACACCGTCGAGCGCATGGAGATCATCCGCGACCTGCGTCTTGGCGAGTTTGACGTGCTGGTGGGGATCAACCTGCTGCGTGAGGGGCTGGATATGCCTGAGGTGTCGTTGGTGGCGATCCTGGATGCGGATAAAGAGGGCTTCCTGCGTTCTGAACGCTCGCTGATCCAGACTATCGGCCGCGCGGCGCGCAACGTCAACGGCAAGGCCATCCTCTACGGCGATAAGATCACCCCCTCCATGGCCAAAGCCATTGGCGAGACCGAGCGTCGACGGGAGAAACAGCAGCGCTACAACGAAGAGCACGGCATCGTGCCGCAGGGGCTCAATAAGAAAGTGGTGGATATCCTGCAGCTGGGCCAGGGCCTGGCGAAAACCAAAGCCAAAGGGCGCGGTAAAGCGAAGGCCGTTGAGCCTGCCGGGCTTAGCGCTGTGGATATGACGCCAAAAGCGCTGCAGCAGAAAATCCACGAGCTGGAAGGGCAGATGATGCAGCACGCGCAGAACCTCGAGTTTGAGGAGGCGGCGCAAATACGCGACCAGCTGCATCAGCTGCGCGAGCTGTTTATCGCCGCCTCCTGATTCTGGGCGCAGACTGGCGGAGTGGACGTGCGGGGTATAGTGAAGGCGCGCTTCTCTTATCGTCCTGCTTGCCAGATAACAAACATTTGAGAAGAAAAAAGGCCGCGTTGCGGCCTTCTTAATGTTTGCTTAATCTCGCCAGGCGACACTATCTTCAACCTGATGAGGATAGCGCCCATGCAAAAAATTAACTTCCGTGAATATCTGGCGGTCGCCACCGCCCTGGTCATTATTGTTGCCTTCTTCCATCAATGGGTGCTGACGTTCTGACCCCCGCGCTGCGGGAATAGCACCCACGCGCGGACCCCTGGCCCTGGCTGTCGGTTATGCAAAAAAAACTGGGCGTCATGCAGCTGAGCGATGCGCGTGACGATGCTCAGTCCGAGGCCAATGCCGCCGTAGCGACTGTCCATGCGCACGAAGGCTTTACTGAGTTCGCCGCTTTTCGCCTCATCGATCCCCGGCCCTTCATCTTCCACCGCCATCACCGGCATCAGGCCTGCTTTCACCGACACGCGGATCGTCGACCCTTCAGGGCTGTAGCGGTGAGCATTCTCCACCAGATTGCGCAGGATCACGCGGATTAACGTCGCATCGCCAGAGACGACGGTCTCGTTTTCGATATCCGTCAGCAGCAGCCGCTGCTGACGCTGCGCCAGCATAGCCTCCAGTTCGTCCTGCAGGGCTTTTACCACGTCATCCAGCAACAGCACCTGCTGGTAGCTGCCGGCGGAGAAGGACTGGCCGACGCGCGCCAGCTGCAGCAGCTGGGAAATGCTGGTGGTCATCTGATCGAGACGCTGGATCAGCGGGTCGACGCCCATGCCATGCACTTTCGCCAGCAGCTCAAGGTGCAGCCGCAGCCCGGCCAGCGGGGTGCGTAGCTCATGCGCCACGTCGGCGGTAAACAGCCGCTCGCGGTCGAGGGTCAGATTGAGGCGGGAAACCAACTGATTCAGGGCGGTGGTCACCGCCGTGACTTCGGGCACCGATTCGCTGAGTACGATAGGGGTGAGGTTGTCCGGCGTGCGGTTCTCCAGTTCGCTTTGCAGACGTGAAAGCGGGCGGGTGATCTTGCGCACCGCCAGCATGCTGATATACAGCGCCAGGCCAACGATCAGCAGGCTCGGCACCAGCAGGCTGGCAACCGCTTCCCGTACCTCATGCTCCACATGTTTCTGGTTGTTGTGCCCTTCGATGGCGCTGGCCACCAGCAGCTGGATCTGCTCTTTGCTCTCATGCCATAGCCAGAAGACGCTTATCAGCTGGCAGACCACCAGGATGGCGCCGATGGTCAGCAGCAGCCGGTGGCGCATGGTCCAGGTTTCAGTTGCAAACAGAGCCATGGTCTATTCCGTGTCGATGTTGTTAGCCAGCATATAGCCAAAGCCCCGGACGGTGCGGATCCGCGATTTGCCAATCTTTTCGCGTAGGTTGTGAATATGCACTTCCAGGGTATTGGTCGCCGGCTCGTTGTCCCAGCTGTAAATGTCGTTGTAGAGGATCTCGCGATGCACCGGGCTACCGGCTTTCATCATCAGCCGCGACAGCAGGGCATACTCTTTCGGCGTAAGATCCAGCGCCGTTTCACCCAGCCACACCAGGCGGCGAGTGACGTTAAGGCGCAGATTGCCGACGCTGATTTCATTATCGCCCTGGTTGTTATGCCGGCGGAGCAGGGCGCGAATGCGCGCATTGAGTTCCTCCAGGGCAAAGGGTTTTACCAGGTAGTCATCCGCCCCGGTATCGAGACCGCTAATGCGATCCTCAAGCGTATCGCGGGCGGTGAGGATCAGCACCGGCTGGGTCATTTTCTCCCGCCGTATGCGGGAGAGAAAATGCAGCCCGTCTTCATCCGGCAGGCCGAGATCCAGCACGATCAGGCTGTAATGATTGCTGGCCAGCGATAGCGCGGCTTCGTGCGCGGTGGAGACGCCGTCGCACACGTATCCTTCACTTTGCATCGCCAGAATTAACCCCTGCAACAGCAGCGCATCGTCTTCAATGACTAAGATTTTCATCAACCAGCCTCTCTACATGGCGTTAAGATATCATCTGCCGCCTGGTACTCGCGGGTGCTGACGCCGAGCAGGCCGAGCAGGGTGGAGAACAGATTATCCTGCGAGTAATTCTCTTTTTGCGCCCGCTGCTGCAGACAGTGCGCGGAAATGCCGTAGCGCTGCTGGTAGTCGGCGGAGAGCCACAGCGCCATCGGCACATGTTTCTGCGTATCCGGCGCGATGGAATACGGCAGACCATGCAAATAGACGCCATCTTCTCCCAGCGATTCGCCGTGGTCGGACAAATAAACCAGGCTAGTGGTAAATTTATCCTGTTTAGATTGCAGTAGTTTTATCGCTTTATCAACGACATAGTCGACATAAAGGATGGTGTTGTCATAGGTATTGGTCAACTGCTCCCGGGTACAGCCCTGGATCTCATTGGTGTCGCAGGTCGGCGTGAATTTGCGAAACGCCGCTGGATAGCGATTGTAGTACGTCGGACCGTGGCTGCCGATGGTATGCAGCACAATAATGCCATCCTGTTGCAGGTTATCGATATAGCTGTCGAGATTATGGAACAGGACGTCATCGTAGCACTCGCCATCGATGCACTGCCCGGTGAGCTTCAGGTCGGTGACGTTCTGGTGTGGTACCCGGTCGCAGGCGCCTTTGCAGCCGCCGTCATTATCGTTCCACAGCACCTGGATCCCTGCGCGTTGTAGAATATCCAGGACGCCTTCCTGATGGTGCGCCAGCTCTTCGTCATAATGCGCGCGCGGCATATTGGAGAACATGCACGGCACGGAAACTGCGGTTGCCGTGCCGCAGGAAGTGGTATGCGGAAAATAGATCACGCCGTCCTGCCGCATCAGCGGGTTGGTGTCGCGCGAATAGCCGCCCAGTGAGAAGTTATCCGCTCGCGAAGTCTCGCCGAGCACGACGATCGTCAGGTTCTTACGGGGAGCGTTATGCATCACCGCTTTCTGCGTGGCATCTTCGCCAATCTTCACCAGCGGCAGGTTGTCCATCCGATGATGAGCATACCAGGAGTTCACGGCCACAATGCTGTTGGAAGGGCTCAGGGATTTCACCAGCTCTTTGTTGTTACGGAACACCGAGGCGTAATCTTTGTAGAACAGCGCGGCCACCAGAATAATCAGCAGCGCCGAAACGGCGATATTGAGCAGGCGCATCGCCGCGCCGCGCCACCGCGTGGCGGGCTTACGGATTTTCACCCACCAGGCGATGAATACCGCCAAAACCCCGGAAAGGCCGAGGACGGCAATCATTTCGCCGGAGAGTAGAGCAAAGCTTTCCGCCGGAGTGGTGTCGAGGATATTGGTGATCATGCTGCGGTCGATCACCACGCCAAAGTTCCAGATGAAGTATTGCGCCGAGGCGCTGAGCAGAATGAACAGGCTAATCACCAGCCGGTCCAGCTTCAGGAACGAGGCGAGAGTGGTGAGGATATTCATCACGCTAATGGCCACGATCGGCATACTGAGGAATACCAGCCAGTTATGCAGGCTATTTACCGGCAGTAACGGGAAAACCTGGCGATAAAAAGCCAGGTTGAGACAGATACCGATATAGCAAGCAAAGAGAATCAGATAAGTCGTGCGGCTGACCACCGGCCGACGCAGAGGCAATAACGACATAATGCACACCCACAGAAAAAGATGAGGGTATAGTGCCAGCCCTATTTTAAGACAACCTTAAGATTTTAAGGTGCGCCGAAGAGGGCCGCCTCCGGCGCGCAGGATCAGCCCGGCAGCTGGATCGCTTTCTCCAGCGCCCCGCGGAGCAGCGCCCGGTCATGACGATAGGGAACGTCGCTGGCCTCCAGCGGCGTCTGGATCACCAACCGGTCGTCAATGCCGCTGATATCGGCTTTTGGACCGGCGATCACCGCATCCACCACCCGCTTGCCTACATAGCGCTCCATAATCGCGATGCGCTCCGCCAGCGACAGCCTCGCGGCCGGGCTATGCTCTTTGCCGAGGTTATCGATAAAAACCATCGGCGCCGGGGTGCGGCGCAACGCCTGGGCCATCTCGTCGAGCAACAGGATCGGCAGCAGGCTGGTGTAAAAACTGCCCGGCCCAATGAGGATCAAATCGGCTTCGGCAATAGCCTCCACCGCCTCGCGGGTGGCCGGTACCGGCGGGGTGAGCATCAGCTCCTGCGGCACATTATCAAGCTGATCAATATTCACTTCACCATAAACTTCATGGCCTTCATGATCGAGCGCCATCAAATCCACCGGTTGTTCTGACATCGGGATCAGGAAAGCGTCCACTTTCAGCAGGTTTCTGATCAAATTGATCGCCTCTAACGGCCGCACGCTCAGGTGATCCAGCGCCTTTAACATCAAATTTCCGAGGTTATGCCCGGAAAGCTCGCCGTTACCGCCAAAACGATACTCAAACATTGCCGATGCTACGCTCGGCTCGGCAATTAACTGGTTGATGCAATTGCGCATATCGCCCCAGGCAATGCCACCTTCCGAACGACGGATCCGCCCGGTGGAACCCCCGTTATCGGTGGTGGTGACAATGCCGGTCAGCCGTGAACCGAGCGAGGAGAGGGAGGACATCACCCGGCCCAAACCATGCCCGCCGCCGAGCGCGACCACCCGATCGAGGTCAGCGAATGTACGATTGCGCATAGAAATTCCTTATTTCACATAAACGGCCACACACTACCCGATCTACCCCTAAAAGACGATGGGAGGAGCCCGACAAACTGACCGACATCAAGGCAAAAAAATGATTTATGGCTATTCTGTAGCGAAAATGTACGAAGATAGCGATATATATAAGATTATATAGCGAAATCGCCAATGGCGAAACTGCCTGTAACGCGCTACTATCGACATAACCTGTTAACACTCTAGCCTCTTCGCCTGTGTCAAAAGATATGGCGATTTGGCCGCGACGCCGCCGGTTGTCGCCAGGGCGTGGAAAGAAATGACCGCGTCTCCCGTATTTGGAAAGGTGTATATGGCCTCACAGCTTACCGATGCATTCGCGCGTAAGTTTTATTACCTGCGTCTGTCGATTACCGATGTGTGCAACTTCCGTTGCACCTACTGCCTGCCGAACGGTTACAAGCCCGGCGCCGTCAATAACAATGGCTTTCTCAGCGTAGACGAAGTACGCCGGGTTACGCGCGCTTTCTCCGCGCTGGGCACCGAAAAAGTTCGCCTCACCGGTGGGGAACCCTCCCTGCGCCGCGACTTCACCGAGATTATTGCCGCCGTGCGTGAAAACCCAGCGATCCGTCAGATTGCGGTCACTACCAACGGTTACCGCCTGGCGCGCGATGTCGAACGCTGGCGCGATGCCGGCCTGACGGCGATTAACGTCAGCGTTGATAGCCTCGACGCCCGCCAGTTCCATGCCATCACCGGCCAGGATAAGTTCCACCAGGTGATGGACGGCATTGACGCCGTCTTCGCCGCCGGCTTTGACAAGGTAAAGGTGAATACCGTGCTGATGCGTGATGTTAACCATCACCAGCTCGATACCTTCCTCGCGTGGATCCAACCCCGTCGTATCCAGCTGCGCTTTATTGAGCTGATGGAAACCGGTGAAGGCAGCGACCTGTTCCGCCGTCACCATCTCTCCGGCATGGTGCTGCGCGATGAACTGCTGCGCCGCGGCTGGATCCATCAGATCCGCCAGCGCAGCGATGGCCCGGCGCAGGTCTTTTGTCACCCGGACTACGCCGGCGAGATCGGCCTCATCATGCCGTATGAAAAAGACTTCTGCGCCACCTGCAATCGGCTGCGCGTCTCGTCCGTTGGCAAACTGCACCTGTGCCTGTTTGGCGAAGGCGGCGTCGACCTGCGCGACCTGATGGCCGAAGACCGGCAGCAGGCCGCGCTTGAGGCGCGGATCGCCGAAGCCTTAACCCATAAAAAGCAGACCCATTTCCTGCATCAGGGCAACACCGGTATTACGCAGAACCTGTCCTATATTGGCGGTTAATCGTTTTCGAAAGGAGCATTCAGATGAGCCAGGCTAGCGCTGAGTTTATCCCGACCCGTATTGCTATTCTTACCGTTTCCAGCCGTCGCGGCGAAGAGGACGACACTTCCGGTCACTGGCTGCGCGAGGCGGCGCAGGAGGCGGGGCACCAAGTCGTCGAGAAGGCGATTGTCAAAGAGAATCGCTACGCCATCCGCGCTCAGGTATCGGCGTGGATAGCCAGCGATAACGTGCAGGTGGTGCTGATCACCGGCGGCACCGGTTTTACCGACGGCGATCAGGCGCCGGAAGCGCTGCTGCCGTTGTTTGACCGTGAGGTCGAAGGCTTTGGCGAAGTGTTCCGCATGCTGTCCTTCGAAGAGATCGGCACCTCGACGCTGCAGTCCCGGGCCGTGGCCGGCGTCGCCAATCGTACGCTGATTTTCGCCATGCCGGGCTCGACCAAAGCCTGCCGCACGGCGTGGGACAACATCATCGCCCCGCAGCTTGATGCCCGCACCCGTCCGTGTAACTTCATTCCTCACCTGAAGAAATAATCTATGTCACAACTGACCCATATTAACGCCGCGGGCGAAGCCCATATGGTGGATGTCTCCGGCAAAGCGGAAACGGTGCGCGAAGCGCGCGCCGAGGCTTATGTCGAAATGCAGGCGACGACCCTGGCGATGATTATCGACGGCAGCCACCATAAAGGCGACGTGTTTGCCACCGCGCGTATCGCCGGGATCCAGGCGGCCAAACGCACCTGGGAGCTGATCCCGCTGTGTCATCCGCTGATGCTCAGCAAAGTGGAAGTCAATCTGCAGGCGCAGCCGGAACATAACCGGGTGCGCATTGAATCGCTCTGCCGACTCACCGGGAAAACCGGCGTTGAGATGGAAGCATTGACCGCCGCCTCGGTTGCCGCGCTGACCATTTACGATATGTGCAAAGCGGTGCAGAAGGATATGGTGATTGGCCCGGTGCGCCTGCTGGCGAAAAGCGGCGGCAAGTCCGGCGATTTTAAGGTGGATGAATGCCATGATTAAGATTCTGTTTTTTGCCCAGGTGCGCGAGCTGGTCGGTACCGATTCGCTGACCCTTGATGCCAGCGAACTGGCGACTGTCGAAGCGGTTCGTCAGCAGCTTGCCGCCCGCGGCGATCGCTGGGCGCTGGCCTTGGAGGAGGGCAAGCTGCTGGCGGCGGTTAACCAGACGCTAACCTCTTTCGAACATCCAGTGGCCAGCGGCGACGAAGTGGCGTTCTTCCCACCGGTAACGGGGGGCTGACATGACGCAAACCCGTATCGTGGTCAGCCCGGCGCGCTTTAGCGTCAGTGAGGAATATCCCTGGCTGGCGGAACGCGATGAAGACGGCGCGGTGGTCACCTTCACCGGTAAAGTGCGTAACCACAACCTCGGCGACAGCGTGAAGGCGCTGACCCTCGAGCACTATCCGGGGATGACTGAAAAATCGCTGGCGGAAATTGTCGAGCTGGCGCGCGAGCGCTGGCCGCTGGGCCGGGTGACGGTTATCCATCGCATCGGCGAAATGTGGCCGGGGGAAGAGATTGTGTTTGTCGGCGTCACCAGCGCTCATCGCGGCAGCGCCTTCGCCGCCGGCGAGTTTATTATGGATTACCTGAAAACCCGCGCGCCGTTCTGGAAGCGTGAAGCGACGCCGGATGGCGAACGCTGGGTCGACGCCCGCGACAGCGATCGCCAGGCGGCAGAGCGCTGGTAGTGTGATACGCTTACAGGGTGAAACTTTGTTTATCAGGAGAGAGTCATGGACAGATATCCGCGTTCCGATTCAATAGTGCAGGGCCGTACCGGCCTGCAGACTTACATGGCGCAGGTGTACGGCTGGATGACGGTCGGCCTGCTGCTGACGGCGTTTATCGCGTGGTTTGCAGCGAATACTCCGGCGGTGATGATGTTCGTCTTTTCGAGCAAAATCACTTTCTTCGGGCTGATTATTGCCCAGCTGGCGCTGGTGTTTGTGCTGTCGGGAATGGTGCAGCGGCTGAGCGCCGGGATGGCCACCACGCTGTTTATGCTCTATTCGGCGCTGACCGGACTGACGCTATCGAGCATTTTTATCGCCTATACCTATTCATCGATCGCCAGCACCTTTGTGGTCACCGGCGGGATGTTTGGGGCGATGAGCCTGTATGGTTACACCACGAAGCGCGATCTGAGCGGCTTCGGCAGCATGCTGTTTATGGGGCTGATTGGCATCGTGCTGGCGTCGCTGGTCAACCTGTGGCTGAAGAGCGAGGCGCTGATGTGGGCCGTGACCTATATTGGGGTGGTGCTGTTTGTCGGTCTGACGGCGTATGACACCCAGAAGCTGAAAAACATCGGCGAGCAGATTGATACCCGCGACAGCGCCACGCTGCGTAAATACTCGATCCTCGGCGCCTTAACGCTGTATCTGGACTTCATCAACCTGTTCCTGATGCTGCTGCGTATTATGGGCAACCGCCGCTAACCTCTTTATATCAAGGGGTTGCATCTCCGAACGCCCGGCAAGCGCAGCGCCGCCGGGCGAGATTTCAGGCACGGTACCCTTGATGTTGCCGGGCGGCGGCTACGCCTTACCCGGCCTACAGGATCCTCTCACAGGCTCACACTCCGTAGGCCCGCGCAAGCGCAGCGCCGCCGGGCGATGGCATCAGACACGGTACCCGTGGTGCTGCCGGGTGGCGGCTGCGCCTTACCCGGCCTACAGGCTCACACTCCGTAGGCCCGCGCAAGCGCAGCGCCGCCGGGCGAGATATCAGGCACGGTACCCGTGGTATTGCCGGGTGGCGGCTGCGCCTTACCCGGTCTACAGGCTCCTCTCACAGACTCACACCCCGTAGGCCCGCGCAAGCGCAGCGCCGCCGGGCGAGATATCAGGCACGATACCCGTGATGTTGCCGGGCGGCGGCAGGCGCCTTACCCGGCCTACAGGATCCTCTCACAGGCTCACACTCCGTAGGCCCGCGCAAGCGCAGCGCCGCCGGGCGATGGCATCAGACACGGTACCCGTGGTGCTGCCGGGTGGCGG